>CAISIP010000384.1 GCA_903885415.1 uncultured beta proteobacterium | reverse complement strand
GCCTGGACGATCCGCTCCATCGTCTCGCGGTCGGGGAAGCGGATGTAGTGGAAGAAGCAGCGGCGCAGGAAGGCGTCGGGCAGCTCCTTCTCGTTGTTCGAGGTGATGAAAACCAGCGGCCGGTGCTTGGCGCGCACCAGCTCGCGCGTTTCATAGCAGTAAAACTCCATGCGGTCGATCTCGCGCAGCAAATCGTTGGGAAACTCGATATCGGCCTTGTCGATCTCGTCGATCAGCAAGGCCAGCGGCTGCTCCGCGGTGAAGGCCTGCCACAGGACGCCCTTGACGATGTAGTTGTGGATGTCCTTAACCTTGGCGTCGCCAAGCTGCGAATCGCGCAGCCGGCTCACCGCGTCGTATTCATACAGGCCCTGCTGTGCCTTGGTGGTCGACTTGATGTGCCACTGCAGCAGCGGCATGTTCAGCGCCTGCGCCACCTCCTCGGCGAGCATGGTCTTGCCGGTGCCGGGCTCGCCCTTAACCAGCAGGGGTCGCTTAAGCGTAATGGCCGCATTCACCGACAGCATCAGGTCTGGTGTGGCGACGTAGTTCTTGCTTCCTTGGAATTTCATCTTGATTGGCTACAGCGGCGAAACCGGAGTTCGGTGGAGGAAAAAGTGGTCGATATAATGCGCCGGAATTGTATTTTTATACTTTTGTATTTTTCCCAGCCACTATCTTGATTGTCTACGCAAAATGAACCCATCGCTGTCCGCGCTGCTCATCGCCTTTGTCGCTTCGGTGACTGCCCTGTCCGCCACCGCCCAAGAAATCAAGGGCGATGCCAAGTCCGGAGAAACAAAAATTGCCATGTGCATCGGCTGCCATGGCATCAAGGGTTATCAGGCCAGCTTTCCGGAAGTCTACAAAGTGCCGATGATCTCCGGCCAGGGCGCCAAATACATCGCGTCGGCGCTTGGCGCGTACCGCAAGGGCGAGCGCAAGCACCCGACCATGCACGGTGTGGCCACCAGCCTGAGCGATCAGGACATCGCCGACCTGGCGGCTTTCTACGAGGCCAGCGGCAAGCAGGACGGCGCACAGGCACCAGGCAAGGCGGCTGAGGCCACTGGCACAGCGGCTGCGCTGGTGGCCAAGGGCGCCTGCGTTTCATGCCACGGAGACAGCTTCAGCAAGCCGATCGACCCTTCCTATCCCAAGATCGCCGGGCAGCATGCGGACTATCTCTTTGTCGCGCTCAAGTCCTACAAGACCGAAGGCAAGGCGACCTGGGGACGCGCAAACGCCATCATGGGCGGCGTGACCAAGCAGTTTTCCAATGCGGAACTGAAGGAAATCGCTGTCTACCTGCAGTCGCTTCCGGGTGAGCTAAAGACGGTTCCCCAGGCCAAGTTCCGCTGACTCAGTCGCGCGTAGCGGTGCGCTGCACGCAGGCGATATAGGCTTCGCCGTCGGGTGGACGCCCGCTGCGCTGGCTCTCCCACATCATCTGACCCATACATTCCATCGCCACATGGTGCGCGTCGTGGAGCGAGTCGCACCGGTGCGCCAGCAACTCAATCGCCTGTCGGATGCCGTGCGGCTGGTCGATCGAACACTGCTCGCTGATCGACAAATGCATGGCCAGATGCAAAAACGGGTTCGGCTGTCCCTGCGGCGCATCTGCCATTTGCCGCAAAGCCGCGTCGAGGTCGCACAGCACAGCGTGGTACTCGGGGTGCGCGTCGATCCAGCCGCTGGCGATGGATTCGATTGCCTCCAGCGGCTGACCGGCGCGCGCCTTCGCGTGGGCCGCACAAAAGAAACGGCGCACATCGGACTGGGAGGGTTGCATCAGCATGGGCGCCATTTTCGCCCACCACTGCGGCTGCCGAACCGGGTTACATTGCGCCCATGATCGACAAAGTGGCGGACAGCGTGGCGCAGGCGCTCGGACACGTAGCAGACGGCTCCACCGTGATGGTGGGCGGCTTCGGTACTGCCGGCATTCCGGACGAACTCATCGGCGGCCTGCTGGCGCAGGGCGCGCGCGAACTCACCATCGTCAACAACAACGCCGGCGACGGCGAGGAGGGCCTGGCCGGGCTGCTCAAGGCGGGTCGCGTCCGAAAAATCATTTGCAGCTTTCCGCGCCAAGCCACCTCGCATGTCTTTGACGCGCTGTACCGCAGTGGAAAAATCGAGCTTGAACTGGTGCCTCAGGGCAATCTGGCCGAGCGCATACGCGCTGCGGGCGCCGGAATAGGCGCATTCTTCAGCCCCACCGGATACGGTACCGAACTGGCCCGGAACCCGGACGGCTCGCCCAAGGAAACCCGCACCATCCACGGCAAGAACTATGTGCTCGAGCACCCGATCCACGGCGACCTGGCGCTGATCAAGGCCGAGCGCGGCGACCGCTGGGGCAACCTGAGCTACCGCATGGCGGCGCGCAACTTCGGGCCGGTGATGGCCACCGCCTGCAAGACCACGGTGGCGTCGGTCCATTGCATCGTCGAGCTTGGCGGCATCGACCCTGAACACATCGTGACGCCGGGCCTATTTGTCAGCAGAATTGTCAGGGTCGAGCGCGTCGCCACCCAAGCCGGTGCCACGCAGGTCGCCGGGCCATGAAAGCCGGCGCACCCGCCCCATCCGCCAAATTCAGCATGCATTACCAAAGACGAAGCCGGGACCAACTCGCCGCGCTGGTGGCACGCGACATACCCGAGGGCGCCGTCGTCAACCTCGGCATCGGAATGCCGACGCTGGTTGCCAACCATATTCCGGGCAGCCGCGAGGTCCTGCTGCAAAGCGAGAACGGCATCCTGGGTATGGGTCCGGCGCCGGCGCCGGGCGCAGAAGACTACGACCTGATCAACGCCGGCAAGCAGCCGGTGACGCTGCGCGCGGGCGGCGCCTTTTTCCACCACGCCGACAGCTTCGCGATGATGCGCGGGGGTCATCTGGACATTTGCGTGATGGGCGCCTTTCAGGTCAGCGCGCAGGGAGACTTGGCGAACTGGCACACCGGTGAAAAAGACGCGATTCCGGCCGTCGGCGGCGCGATGGACCTGGCGGTCGGCGCGCGCGAGACCTGGATCATGATGGACCTGCTGACCAAGGCCGGCGTCAGCAAGGTGGTTGCGCAGTGCAGCTATCCGTTGACGGCCATTGCCTGCGTCAAGCGCATCTACTCGGACCTGGCCACCCTGCGCTGCACACCCGCAGGCCTGGAGCTGATCGATAGCGTCGCGGGACTGGAGCACGCCGAGTTGGAGCGTCTGGTGGGGCTTGCCATCGCACGATGACAACGATCCGCGGGCTGGTTGCGGACGATGCCCCGGCCTACCGCGCGCTACGCCTGCGCGCGCTGGCAGCAGCCGCTGCTGTCGCTACAGAACCGCAGCGCCGAAGGCATTTTGGCGCCAGGCCTCGAACACGGTGACCGCCACGGCGTTCGACAGATTCAGGCTGCGCTGGCCTTCTCGCATCGGCAGGCGCAGGCGCTGCGCCGGCGCGATCGCATCGCGCACAGCAGGCGCGAGTCCACTGGTTTCGGAGCCGAAGACCAGCCAGTCACCGGGCCTGAAATCCTGCGCGAAGACGCTGCGCTCGCCCTTGGTGCTCAGGGCGAAGACACGCCCGGGCACCGGCCTTTCGCTGTGCAGCAATGCGCTCCAGTTCACATGGCGGCGCACCGGCGCGTACTCGTGGTAATCCAGCCCGGCGCGTCGCAGTTGCCGGTCGTCCATGTCAAAGCCCAGCGGCTCGACCAGATGCAGCGTACAGCCGGTGTTGGCGGCCAAGCGGATCACATTGCCGGTGTTGGGCGGAATTTCAGGCGCGACCAGAACGATATGGAACATCGGCGCCATTGTCCGCCGGCGTGGCGGCGGCGTGCTCGCGCAACTGCGCGCGCGCCAGCACCACGGCGGTGATGTGCGCTGCGCCGGCCGCGCGCAGCACCGCAGCGGCGGCGAAGACCGAAGCGCCGCTGGTCATCACATCGTCGACCAGCACCAGCCGCGCACCGGCCAGTGCGGCGGCGCGCAGCGGCTCGACGGCGAAGGCGCCCTGCACGTTGCGCAGACGCTGCGCGCGCGGAAGTGTGCTCTGCGCCGGCGTGTCGCGTACCCGCAGCAGCAAGCCGGCGTCGACCTTGGCCGGGGACAGTGCACGCGCGAGTTGATGCGCCTGGTTGAAGCCGCGCTCGCGCAAGCGCTGCGGCGCCAGCGGCATGGGCAGCACCCAATGGGCCTGCTCCAGCGCGGGCTCGACCCATGGCGCGCTGCGCAGCAGCGTGGCAAAGCTCGCGGCCCAGCCCGGCTGGGCGCCGAACTTGAAGCCGACAATCAGCCGGGCCCAGGGGTATTCATAGGCCAGCGCCGCCACGCAGGCGTCGAGCGGCGGCGGCGAGCGCACGCAGGCACCGCATTGCGTGATCGGCCCTTCGATCGGCAGCGCACAGGTCCGGCAGCGCAGCCGGGGCTGGGCGAAACGGACCACGCAGTCCTCGCACAGCGGCTGTGCCGGCCAGGCACGGCAGACCGCGCATTGGCTGGGTACGCTGTCGGATATGCTCTGCAGCAGTGCACGCCACATCGGTCCAATATACCCCTGGCGCCACCCGAACCGATTGCCATGACCGACCAACGCCCCCCGACCATCGATCCGGTTGCCGCATTGCGCTGGGCCTGCCAGCTGCCATCCGAATCGCCCTGGCTGCACGAAGAAGTGGCGCGACGGATGCAGGAGCGGCTGCAATGGATCAAGCTGCAGCCGCAGTCCTGGGCGCACTGGGAGCCGCTGGGCGGCGGGCTGCTGGCGCATCGTGCGCTGGCACAGCGCTACCCGCGCGCTGCATGCTTCGTGGTCGAACCCGATGCAGCCCGCAGCCAGAAGGCCGAGCGCGCACTGGCACCGCCCTGGTGGCGTGCCGCTCGCTGGCTGGGCACCACCACCCGCTACCAGCGCCCGCAAGACGCCGGCGTCCAGATGCTGTGGGCGAACATGGCGCTGCATCTGGCGCCAGACCCGCAGGCGCTGATCGCTCAATGGCAGCGGGCGCTGGCGCCAGAGGGCTTCCTGATGTTCTCCTGCCTGGGCCCGGACAGCCTGGGCGAGTTGCGCGCTCTGTACCGTTCGCACGACTGGCCGCCACCGGCGCCGGACTTCACCGACATGCACGACTGGGGCGACATGCTGGTCAACGCCGGCTTCGCTGAACCGGTGATGGACATGGAGCGCATCACACTGAGTTTCCCAAGCGGCGCGCGGTTGCTGGGCGAACTGCGGGGGCTCGGGCGCAACCTTCACCCGGCACGCTTTGGCGCCTTGCGCGGCAGATCCTGGCATGGGCAACTGCTGCGGGGTTTGGACCATCGACTGGCGCTCGGGCAAGCCCCGACAGGACCAACACTCAGCTTCGAGATAATTTATGGCCATGCCATCAAGGCGCCGTCGCGCGTCGCGGTGGCAGCAGAGGCCTTTGTAGCACTCGATACAATGCGCAGCTTGTTGCGGCAGGGTCACCGCTCACCAGCGCGCCTTTAAACCGGCGTCTGAGACGCTTGGGGGGTCGGCTACAATCCCTCGGTTTTGAGAGGGGCTATTGGCTCGCATATCATCATGCGCAGGGCCAGTGGACTCTGCTAATGGGGTGAAAGAGGATGGTGACGAATCCGGTTTTTCGTTTTGCAACGGTGCGGGGGCAGGAAGTCGACTGGCTCCTGCGGCGCAACTGCTCGGCGACGCCGATGCAGGTGGTGGGGATGTACCTGTCGCTGTGCGCGGTGTCTTTGGCGATTGCAACCGGGTTCTGGTTACAGGGTGCGAAGCTGGTTCTGGCTTTCGCCGGCGCCGAACTGGTGGCGGTGGGAGCTGCTCTGTTGGTGTACGCCCGGCACGCGACCGATGGTGAAACGATCCGGTTGGCGGGGCAGCAGTTGGTAGTGGAACTCGAGAATGGCGGCAGGATGCAGCGTTCGGAATTTCGACGCGAGTGGGTCAGGGTCGAGCCGGGCGCCGCCGACAATTCGTTGATCGAACTGTCGGCCCATGGCAAGAGCGTGCGGGTCGGGCGCTATGTGCGACCGGAACTGCGGCCCCTGTTGGCACGCGAGATAAGATTGGCGTTACGTTCTGGTTAGATGCGCGGGGCGCTTGGTTGATTGCAACAGCGGTCATTGGAAATTTTGACAAATAAAAAGAGAACATGATGAAGAGCATTTTGGCTAAATTGGCATCTCTCACTTTGGCGGGCTGCGCATGGGTTTCGACGGCTGCCGTAGCAGCGGGACCCGCCGCTATCAATGACCTGCCAGGCGGTCCTTCCGTGATGCAGCTAAATCTGCGCCCGGCCGCGACCAAGATCGCCGAGGACCAGGCATGGCTGCACTGGTACATGCTGATCCTTTGCACGGTCATTTTTGTAGGCGTATTTGGCGTCATGTTCTATTCGATCTGGAAGCACCGCAAATCGGTTGGCCACAAGGCGGCGAGCTTCCACGAATCAACCACCGTCGAGATCATCTGGACCATTGTTCCGTTCATCATGGTGATCCTGATGGCCTTGCCGGCCACCCGGATGGTCGTTGAGTTGAAGGACACGACCAACGCCGACCTGACGATCAAGGCCACGGGCTTGCAGTGGAAATGGGGTTACGACTACATCAAGGGCGAGGGCGAGGGCCTGGGCTTCTTCTCGACCATCGACCCGGGGCACCGCGCCATGTCCAACTCCGGCGGACCCAAGCCGGGCCAGGTGGTCGATGACTATCTGCTCAAGGTCGACAATCCGATGGTGGTCCCGGTCGGCAAAAAGGTTCGAATCATCACCACCGCCACCGACGTGATCCATGCATTCGCGGTACCCTCGTTTGGCATCAAGCAAGACGCCATACCGGGCTTCGTTCGCGACATCTGGTTCAGGGCCGAAAAGACCGGCGACTTTTACGGACAGTGCTCTGAGCTATGCGGCAAGGAACACTCCTACATGCCGATTCATGTGAAGGTAGTGTCGGCGCAGGATTATTCGAAGTGGGTCGACGCCGAGAAGGTCAAGCTGGCTGCCAAAGCCGACGACCCGGCGAAAGTCTGGAGCGCCGAGGAAATCACCAAGCGCGGTGAAAAGGTCTACGCTGCCAACTGTGCCGCCTGCCACCAGCCCAACGGCAAAGGACTGGGCCCGATCAAGGCGCTCGACGGTGCCGTGGTGGTGCTGGACGCCGACAAGGGAAAGCAGATCGCCGTGTTGCTCAACGGCCAGGCCAACGGCACGATGCCGTCGTGGAAGGCGCTTAGCGACACCGATATTGCGGCGGTCATCACCTTCACCAAGAACAACTGGTCCAACAAGACCGGCCAATTGGTGCAACCCTCCGACGTCAAGGTCGCACGCCAGTAAGCCAGCGCCGCCGGTCCCGCGCGGTCGCACCCGATTTGAAGCATTGAGAAGGAAAACAGCATGAGTGCAGTACTCGACCACCACGATCACGCCCACGACGACCACCACGACCACGCCCCCAGCGGCTGGCGTCGCTGGGTATACGCGACCAACCACAAGGACATCGGCACGCTGTACCTGCTGTTCAGCTTCACCATGTTCATCATCGGCGGCATTCTGGCCCTGCTGATCCGCGCCGAGCTTTTTCAGCCCGGTCTGCAATTGGTGAACCCGGAACTGTTTAACCAGCTCACTACGATGCACGGACTGATCATGGTGTTCGGCGCCATCATGCCGGGCTTTGTCGGCTTCGCGAACTGGATGGTTCCGCTCCAGATCGGTGCTGCGGACATGGCCTTCGCGCGCATGAATAACTTCAGCTTCTGGCTGCTGATACCAGCGGCTCTGATGATCGTCGGCTCCTTTTTCATGCCGGGCGGCGCGCCGGCCGCCGGCTGGACGCTCTATGCGCCGCTGACGCTGCAAATGGGGCCGAGCATGGACGCCGGCATCTTCGCGCTGCACATACTGGGCGCGAGTTCGATCATGGGATCGATCAACATCATCGTGACCATCTTGAACATGCGCGCGCCCGGCATGACGCTGATGAAGATGCCGTTGTTCGCCTGGACCTGGCTGATCACCGCCTACCTGCTGATCGCGGTGATGCCGGTGCTCGCCGGCGCCATCACGATGACGCTGACCGACCGCCATTTCGGCACCAGCTTCTTCAACCCCGCCGGCGGCGGCGATCCGGTGATGTACCAGCACATCTTCTGGTTCTTCGGCCACCCGGAGGTCTACATCATGATCCTGCCGGCTTTCGGCATCATCAGCCAGATAGTCCCGGCCTTCGCGCGCAAGCGGCTGTTCGGCTACGCGTCGATGGTCTACGCCACCTCGAGCATCGCGATCCTAAGTTTCGTCGTCTGGGCGCACCACATGTTCACCACCGGCATGCCGGTGACCGGCCAGCTGTTTTTCATGTACTCGACCATGCTGATTGCGGTCCCCACGGCGGTGAAGGTGTTCAACTGGCTGGCGACCATGTGGCGCGGCTCCATGACCTTCGAGACGCCGATGCTGTTCGCCGTCGGCTTCATCTTCGTCTTCACCATGGGCGGCTTTACCGGCCTGATCTGCGCCATGGCGCCGATCGACATGCAAATTCAGGACACCTACTATGTGGTGGCGCATTTCCACTATGTGCTGGTCGCGGGTTCGCTGTATGCCATGTTCGCCGGCTACTACTACTGGTCGCCGAAGTGGACCGGTGTGATGTACAACGAGGCACGCGGCAAGATTCACTTCTGGTGGTCGCTGATCGCCTTCAACGTCACCTTCTTCCCAATGCACTTCCTGGGACTGGCGGGCATGCCGCGCCGCTATGCTGACTACCCGATGCAGTTCGCCGATTTCAACGCGCTCGCCAGCGTCGGCGCCTTTGCCTTCGGTCTGGCGCAGGTCTATTTCTTCTTCTGGATCGTTCTGCCGACCATGCTCGGACACGGCGAAAAAGCGCCACAGAAACCATGGGAAGGCGCCGAGGGTCTGGAGTGGGAAGTGCCTTCGCCAGCACCCTTCCACACCTTCGAAACCCCGCCCAAGCTCAACGCAGCGGCTACCCGCATCGTCGCCTGATTGCCGGCCCGAAAGCGCAGCGTGATGAGCCCTGAGCAAAGGAAATCGAACCTGCGGCTGGCGCTGATCCTGGCGTCGGTGGCGGTGGTTTTCTTTGTCGGCTTCATGCTCAAGATGCTCGCGCTGGGAAGCTAGCGATGAACCTGCGCTACGCCAACCTGAACATGGCCGGCAAGCTGAGCGTCATCGCGCTGGGCATGCTGGGTTTCGGCTATGCACTGGGACCAATCTACGACGCGATCTGCACCATGACCGGCATCAATGTGCTGTCGAGCGTGGAGCGCGCAGCGGTCCCGTCGAATAGCCAGGTCGACCGCAGCCGCAGCATAACGGTCGAGTTCGACGCCAACGCCCGCGGCCCGTGGGAGTTCAAGCCGGCACAGCGTTCGTTGCAGGTGCATCCGGGCGAACTGACGACCGTGGTCTATGAATTCCAGAACACCCAGAACCGGCGCATGGCGGCGCAGGCGATACCGAGCTATGCGCCGCAGCAGGCCAGCGCACACTTCAACAAGATCGAGTGTTTCTGCTTCAACCAGTACACGCTCGAGCCCGGCGAGAAGAAATCCTGGCCGGTGGTCTTCGTGATCGACCCCAAGCTGTCGCGCGACGTGACGACCATCACCCTGTCCTACACATTTTTTGAAGTCGGCGCTGGCGTCCCTCCGGCGCCCGGTCAGAGCGCAGCGGCGCCGGTGCTGCTGCCAGCAAAGGTGGGGTCATGAGCGCGGAACACGAGACCTCGCCGCTTAAGCGCAAGAGCTCGCTGGTGGCGTCGGCCAAGGCAGTCGCCTGGGCCTTCGTCGGCCTGCGCAGGCGCAGCGACCTCGACCGCGATGTAGCGAGCCTGAACCCACTGCATGTGGTTGCGGTCGGTTTTGTCGGTGTATTCCTGTTCGTCGTCAGCCTGATCGTGCTGGTTAACTGGGTGGTGGCGAAATAGCGCAACCACGAAGACCGCAACCCTAGAATTTTGTACTGAGAGTCTGGAGAAGATATGAGTTCCACATCGCATAGCGCAACGCCCTATTACTTTGTCCCGAGCCCGTCGAGCTATCCGGCTCTGGC
>CAISIP010000383.1 GCA_903885415.1 uncultured beta proteobacterium | reverse complement strand
TCGACGCGCGTTTTCGCGGCTTCGCCGAGCGGCATGGCAGGCGCACGGCACTGGTGCGGCGGCTCAAAAATGCCGGGCTATGGCGGTGAGTCCCCAACCCTTGACTTGATCGCTGGCCGCAGCCATCCCTCCCATTTGAGCGGGATCATAATCCAAAGCCTAATGACATCGTTGGCCGACTACTAGCCCTTCGGCTCGCCGGTGCGATTGACCGCTCGACCCTGAAAGCTGCCGTTGAGTCTTCGCCAGGTTTGGTTGAACGGAGGAATGGGGCGAAAGCGTTCAGGTCCCACAAAACGTTTGTTGCACAACCTCATCCGGTGCGGGCGGTCGCATGTAATAGTCGGCGTCGCGACCCTCATCCCAAGGGTTGGCGAGTGCCTGCAACAATGCGTCGAGCGGGTTGAGGTCACCGCCGACCGCCGCATTGAGTGCGGCCTCGACCCGATGGTTTCTGGGTATGATTGCCGGGTTTGCGCGGCGCATGGCTGTTGCACGCGCATCCGGTCCGACTGATTCGTTGCTTACGCGTGTAACCCAGCGAGCGAGCCAAGCGTCGAAGGCGGCGCTCTTGCCGAACTGCGCCCTGACCGGCTCGGTCGCTCCCGCTGCAGCGTCGCACAGGTAGCGGAAGGTGTTGGTGAAGTCTGCGCCTACCTCTGACATCAACTGCAAGAGCCCTTCGATTAGCCCGGCATCGCCGGCTTGTGGCTCCAAGAGGCCCAGCTTGGCCCGGAAACCCGCAAGATAGGCTTGTTCGAAACCGGGGCCGAACCCGCCGATGGCCTCTTGGGCCACCTCGACCGCCCTGTTTGCGTCAGGGTCTAGCAGCGGTAGCAGTGACTCGGCTAGGCGGGCGATGTTCCACTGTGCAATCCGGGGCTGGTTGCCGTAGGCGTAGCGACCGCGACGGTCAATCGAACTGTAGACCCTGCCCGGGTGAAAGTCATCCATGAAGGCGCAGGGTCCGTAGTCTATGGTCTCGCCGGCAATCGACATATTATCGGTATTCATCACGCCATGAATGAAGCCGACACCAAGCCACTTGGCGACCAGCCCCGCCTGGCGTGCGGCGACCGCCGAGATCAGCGCCCGATAGGGTTGATCCGATTGCCGCGCTTCGGGGTAGTGACGCGCCATCACATAATCGGCAAGGCACCGGAGTGCATCGACATCTTGACGCGCATGGAAGTACTCGAAGGTCCCGACCCGCACATGGCTGTGCGCCACGCGCGTCAGGACTGCCCCGGGTAGCGGGGTTTCGCGGAAGACCGGTTCGCCGGTCGCCACCACCGCGAGAGACCTGGTCGTCGGTATGCCGAGGGCGTGCATGGCCTCGCTCAGGATATACTCCCGCAGGACTGGCCCAAGCCAGGCCCGGCCATCGCCGTTACGGGAAAAAGGCGTGCGGCCGGAACCCTTGAGCTGGATGTCGAAGCGCTCGCCGGTTGGGCCTAGGATCTCGCCTAATAAAATCGCCCTGCCATCGCCGAGTTGCGGCACGAAGTTGCCGAATTGGTGACCGGCATAAGCCATGGCGAGTGGGTCCGCCCCTTCAGGCACCCGGTTGCCCGCAAGCATGGCCAGGCCCTCTGGCGACCCCAAGGCTTCAATGTCCAGCCCTAACTTTCTAGCGAGTGCCGCGTTGAGTTTGACGAGCCACGGCTGCGCAACGGGAACCGGGGCAAGCCGTTCGAAGAAGCGGTCTGGCAACTGTGCATAAGTGTTATCAAAGGCGAAGGTCATCTGATTTCCTGGTTGGTGTGCGAGTTGAGAACCTGATTGACTGACAAAACTTCCGCGCCCACCCTAAGTCGTTGAAGGTGCTGGAAATAGGAATACATACCCGCAAGGCAAGTCGTCCATCCAGCGGGACCGGTCGGGTCGGCGGCGGGAGGCACGGGCAGGCTCCGGGTCGCGGGCCGTCAGCAACGCCAGGCGGTCGACCTGCCGCCGCTTGCCCGCGTCGACGACCGCCACGCCCTGGCACACCAGGACCAGAGTGGCGACGGCCATGACGCCGTGGTAATGGCGCACCTCGCCCGCCGCCAGCC
>CAISIP010000382.1 GCA_903885415.1 uncultured beta proteobacterium | reverse complement strand
CTGGTCGGAATGGTTGAGCGCGTCGATGACGACGTGCTACGAAAGCTCTGCGCCCAGATGCACAAGCTCGGTGTCCAAGCCGCCTGAGGGCCTCAGGCCTCGTCGCCAAAATAAATCCCGATCTGTCGCGCTGTGCGCAGCAGCGCGTCGTCGGCTACCAGCAGCCGGTTGTGCCCGGCCACGCTGTGCAGCGCAACGCTGCCTATCTGGCCGCCTGCCAGTGTCACCATGCGACCGAAATTGCCGTCCTGCACCAGCCGCGCCGCCATATTGCCGAACTGGGTGGCCAGTACCCGGTCGTTGGCGGTTGGTGGCCCGCCGCGCTGCACATGCCCGAGCACGGTAGAGCGCACTTCGCTGCGTAAGCGTGGCTGCAACTGATCGCGCAGCCGGTGCGCTATGCCGCCGAGCCGCACCGGGTCCGGACTATCGCAGACGCGCTGCGCCACGCTGGGCGCCGCGCCGCGCTCCTTGGCGCCCTCGCCGATGCAGATCACGCTAAAGCGCTGAAGCTGCTCGCGCTCATGGCAGACGCGAACGACGGCTTCCAGCGCATAGTCGATTTCGGGCAACAGGATCAGATCGGCGGCGCCGGCGATTCCGGCTTGCAGCGCCACCCAGCCGGCATAGCGGCCCATGCATTCGACAATCATCACCCGGCCGTGGCTCTGGCCGGTGGTCTGCACCCGCTCGAGCGCCTCGGTCACGATGGCCACTGCGGTATCAAAGCCGAAGCTGCGCTCGCAGCCTGCGATGTCGTTGTCGATGGTTTTCGGTACGCCGACCACCGACAGTCCTTGCTGCGCCAGACCGTCAGCAATCGCCATGCTGCCGTCGCCGCCAACCACCACCAGCGCGTCCAGGCCAAGCGCCGCTGCGTTGGCCAGCGCCCTGTCGCTCGTTTCCTGCGTCTGCATCGGGTTGCAGCGGTTGCTGGTGCCCAGGATGGTGCCCCCGGTGGCCAATATGCCGCTTACCGCCTTCCAGTCGAGTCGGCGGGTGCGCATGTCCATCAGCCCGGCAAAACCGTCCTCGATGCCCAGCACCTCGGCCTGGCATTGGTGGATCAGTGATTTGGTGAGCGCCCGTATCACCGCATTGAGGCCGGGACAGTCGCCTCCACCCGTGAGCAATCCGACTCGCATGCGTCTCCTGTGGCGTTGATCGATGGATGGCCAGTGTCGGTTCAATTGACGGGCTCGCCAAGCAGGGCCGTCAATGCGCGCCTGCTAAGGGTCTGCCAGCCGCATGGCCGGGCGCATGCCGGCGAGCTGGACCTATCGCTACTCGAATCCGCTGGCCTGCCAGCGTTTTTTGAAGCGGGGCTCTGACAAGAAGCGGATGAAGGACAGCGCCGCCTCCGGCGCGCTGCTGTCGGCCGGTATGGCGCTTGCGTACACCACATGGTTTTGCAAGGCGGGGGGCAGCAATCCGACCACGGTCACGCCCGCAATGGTTTGGACTTCACTTACCAGATACAAGCCGAACTCGGCACTGCCTTTAGCGACCAGTTCTCCGCCGCCGCGAATCGCGCCGTGGTGTAGCGATTTGGGTTCCATTGCGCTGGCAATCCCGAGTTGCGCCATCACCCGACGCAGGTGCGCCCCGCTTGGCGTCGAGGGGTCGGGAAGCGCTACCGCCTGCGCCTGCAGCAGCATGGTACGCACCGCCTCCGGCGTCGAGATGTCCGGCAGCCGTGAGCCTTCGCGCGCGATGACGCCGATGCCAACGCGGGCGAGTTCCTGTCTGCCACTGGCCTGCATCGGCCGCAGTCTGGCTGTCTCTTCGATCAGGGCGATGGGCAGCAGAACCAGGTCTGCCTGATCCCCCGCAATGAGCCTTTGCTGGATGGCGGACACCAGCGCAAAGGTGAACTGCACCCGGTGCCCACTTTCTCTTTCGAACTCGGGCGCCAGACTGCGCAGTATGGTTTGGGGCGCGCCGCCGCTGAAGATGCGAATATCGGCAGCCCACAGCCCACTGGCCATAGTCGATAACGCCAACAGACAGGCCCGCAGCGCCAAGCGCTGGCGCCAGTTGCGCTGATCCGATGCCCATTTCACTGCCTGCATAGCAAACCTTTTTTGATAGAGGTGAGTTCAGTTAGACCATGAAGTCCCATCGAGCGGCGAACACGATCGCGTCGCTGGTAGACCGCGCGGACCATCCGACGAGCAAGCGCTGCGCTAACATGGCTGCCGACATCATCCCACAGCGCAGTATCGGCCGAGGTCGCCATCGCCGCTGTG
>CAISIP010000381.1 GCA_903885415.1 uncultured beta proteobacterium | reverse complement strand
GAGCCAAACAATCAGCACAGGCACACCCATCACGGCACCACGTCCTAGCCACAAAAAGTCCGTGTTCCAGGCTCCCACAAAAGCGACGCCCTGTGTAATCATGAAAGAAAAACCATTGGCAATCGACGCGGTGGCCAGTGTGGCGATCAGCGAAGGCACCTTGACCCAAGTTACCAGGATGCCGTTAAGTACGCCGGCGGCCAGTCCCACGCACAAACCAGCCGCTACCGCCATCCACGGCGGGTGGTTGGTGTGCACCAGCCAGCCCACGCTGACACAGGCCACGCTGCACACGTTGGCAAAAGACAGGTCGAGTTCGGCGGTCGTCAGCGCCAGCGAAAAGCCCAACGCCAGGATGGCCAGAAAACTGATGTGCTTGACGATATTTGTGAGGTTTCCTGCCGAAAGAAAGTTTGGCGCAAGCGCGGCAAACAGGATGAATAGCGTGCAACTGGCGAAGAAGGTTCCATAACGGATCATCAATGGCTTCATGGGACGGCCAGTTGTAATAGGTGGGGCAAAAGACGTTGTTCCACGACCAGCAAGCGTTGTGTTTCAACCGGGTTCGGGATCGTAACGATAGCCGAAGTTGCGAGTGCCTCCTGTGCATGCGCCATGTCGGGGTAAAGCGTCTGTGCGGTGAGTGCGCACATGGCCGCGCCCAGCAGTCCGGGCTCGACCACGGTCGAGGTGGTGACCGGTAGCGCAAAGGCATCGGCCTTGCGCTGGACCCATCCGTCCAGCGAGAGCGCCCCGCCACTGAGATGAAGGCCCATCGCATCGGGTGACAACAGGGACAGCAGGTAGCGCTGGAACACCATCAGGCCATCCATCAGCGCGCGCGCAAAGTCCGGCAGGCGGTGATGGCTGCGCACCTCCAAGAACTGCGCCGCCAGTTCAGGTCGCCAAAATGGCATACGTTCGCCCGACACAAACGGCAGGCATAGCGGCAGGTCCGTCCCGGCCCGTGCCGCGCAATCCAGCACGCATTGGGGATTGTCGTCATTGAGAAAGGTGCGACCAAACCATGCCAGCGTGGCCAGCCCCGTTTGACACGGGCCACCCAGGTGATACAGATCAGACGTCCATGGCAGGCAGCTCACGCCCGCGATTTCAAGCCTGTCCGGTCGAAAACTGCCAAACACCTCGGTGGTGCCGCTCACGTTGTAGGTCTGCCGGTTGGCCACGCACCCCATGCCGAAGCTCGCACACCATGCATCAAAGCCGCACTGCACCACCGGCACCCCTTGCAGCCTGTCTAGTCGCGGGTCGGCTTGCGAAATAACCGTGCCTATTGCCGTGGCAGCGCGCACCGGTTGCGCAAACAAGGACGGCCTGAGTCCCAGGCGTGTCGCAACGGCTTGCAGACTCGCGCCTGGCGGCTCTATGCGTGCCCTGCAGATCGGGTCTGTCGCCGCCACGCCGGTCAACTGCAGATTGAGCCAGTCCTTGAGCTCGAGCTGCCACGCGGCCTGCGCATAGAGATCGGGGCGCCTTGCCTTGCAATCGAGCAACCGCGCCAAGGGCTGGAATGCGCCCATGCCCAGATTTCCGAGGTCCCCGTAGGCGCGCCGGATGTGCGCTTCAAATTCGGTTCCGCGGGCATCGTCGAGCTTCACGACGGCGTCAAGCGCCCGGCCGTCATGACCGGTCAGGACATGGGTTCGCGTAGCGCCGGTGATGGCAATCGCTGAAGGAAGCATCCCGTCCAACAGGCTGCCAGCGATGAGCGCGATGGCGTCCAGTATGGCCCTGGCGTCCACCCGATCGGCCTGCAGGGGCGAATCGATGGCGGCCACATCCAGCAGGCCATCCTCGCTTGAGTACCGTGCGGCCTTAAGGCGCGTGCTACCAATGTCTACTACCAGAACGTCTGAGCGCATGCGGGGTTTAGTCGTCAATTTCCGGGTGCGAGAAGGTCAACGTCCATATGGCAGGTCAAGGGGTACCGCGGCGCAAAACACCAACGGATATACCAACGGGCGATGTGCGACCGCAGGTGAAAACCTTAGTCGGCGATGGTGAATAGTATCGTTGCTTTTTGACTTGGTGGATGTCAGCAAATCCTTGCACTCGTCGCCACATTCCCGCCAAGGTAGGGGTTGTTGTTTAAGGTCGAGCTCAAACTGAAACAGGGAATGCTATCGGTCTTGCCGATGTAGGCGCCCTTCATCAACACATGCAGGGTCGTGGTTAAGGTCAAGAGTTCTGCCTTGTGGTCAACCACGGTATGGGCATGGTAGTGATAGCCGATGCTGTCGTGGTCGTGTGCGCCGAAAGCATCCAGAGAGGTGCTGTAGCCCCGCATGGCGGTGTCGGTGCTGCGATAAATGCCGAACAATGCAATGCCGTCGTAGCCAAAGCCGATCAATGGCGGATGT
>CAISIP010000380.1 GCA_903885415.1 uncultured beta proteobacterium | reverse complement strand
TGCCGTGCAGAAAGACGCTCATTCCAAGCCGCAGGTTGGCCACCAGCCGGGCGTGCAGGTCGCAGATTTCGGCGATGCCCGCCTCGGAAAATTCGCGCCCCGGGTTGATCTTCTTTTCCTCGACGTCGATCAGCACCCGCTCGACGATGTCGCCGATTTGCTCCATGTTGATGGTGAAGCTGATGATGTCGGCCCAACGCCGGCTTTCTTTTTCGTTGAGCGCCTCGCGCGACATCTTGGTCAGGTAGTACTTGATGTCGGTATAGAGCTCGTCGACGGTGTCGTCGAGCTTGCGCAGTTCCTCCGACAGCTTGCGGTCGCTGTTGCGGATCACCTGCAGCGCCCCGGTGAGCATGGACTCGACCACGTCGGCCTGGTGCATGGCCTCGCGCACCGCGCAGGAAATCGCCAGCGAGGGCGTCGCCAGCGCCGAAGGATCCAGGTGGCGCTGGCGCCCGGCCACGGTGCTGCGCTCGGGTATGGGCAGCATCAGCGCGGTCCAGTGCGCGACGAACTGCGTCAGCCCGATGAAGGCCAGCGCGATCAGCAGGTTGACGCTCAGATGAAACAGCACCACCAGCGTTGTCAGGTCATCTAGCCACGGTCGTATGTGCTGCAGCCACAGACCCACGCACGGCGCCACCAGCGCGACGCCGATCAGTTTGAACAGCAGGTTGCCCAGTGGTACCTGACGCGTTGCGGCGGCTGCGTTGAGGGTGGTGAGGACCGCGAGCAGACCGCTTCCGAGGTTCGCGCCGAGAACCAGACCCAGTGCCACGTCGATCGGCACCACCCCGGTGGCGGCCAGCGTTGCGGTCAGCAGCACGATCGCCAGACTGGAGTAAGCCAGCACCGCCAGCAGCGCGCCGGCAGTGATCTCCAGCAGCAGGTCGCTGGTCAGCGACGCCAGCAGCGCCTTGACCGCGGGCGCCTGCGTGAGCACGCCGGCCGACACCGACACCAGGCTCAGCGCCAGCAGCATCAGGCCCAGTCCGATCAGGACGCGCCCGACGCGACCCGCCGTGGTCGACTGGCGTGCAATGAACAGCACCACGCCGACAAAAATGAACAAGGGCGACAGCCATGACAGGTCGCGCGAGAACAGCACCGCCATCAGGCTGGTGCCGATGTCGGCACCGAGCATCACCGCCAGCGCCGAGGGCAAGGACATCAGGCCCTGGCCGACGAAGGAGGCGACGATCAGCGCAGTGGCGGTGCTCGACTGCAGTAGCGCGGTGACGCCGATTCCCGATGCAATCGCCTTGGCCCGGCTGTCGACACTCTTGGCCAGGATGTTGCGCAGGTTCGCGCCGAGCACGCGCAAGATGCCGGTGCGCACCAGATGCGTTCCCCACACCAGCAGGGCGATGGCGGCCAGCAGATTGAGCAGGTGGGTCACGAGGCTCCCTATCGCCCGCGGCGCACCCGCAGCAGCTCGTCCAGGATGAGGCTGGCGGCGCCGACACTGATCGCACTGTCGGCGACGTTGAAGGCCGGGAAGTACCAGCCGGCATAGTGGAACTGGAGGAAGTCGACCACATGGCCGTAGGCAAGGCGGTCGATCACGTTGCCGATGGCGCCGCCCAGTATGCTGGCCAGCGCAAACGAGAACAGGCGCTGGCCCGGGTGCGAGCGCAGCATCCAGACGATGAATAGCGCAGCGCCCAGGCCGATGGCGGTGAAAAACCAGCGCTGCCAGCCCGAGGCGTCGGCGAGAAAGGAAAAGGCGGCGCCTTCGTTGTGCACCCGTATCAGATTGAAAAATCCGGTGACCAGTCGGCCCTCGCCGAGCTGGAAATAGCCGATGACCAGAACCTTGCTGAACTGGTCGGCGATCAGGATGATCAGCGCCAGCGCCAGCCACGGCAGCATCGCGCGCAGCGGGGTCCTTGCCGGCCTGGCCATCAGGCGAAGTTCCTTCTTTCGCCGGCGCCAAACAGGTTGCCGGCGCATCGCAGGCAGATCGTCGGATGCGCGCTGTCCCGGCCCACGTCGGCGCTGTAATGCCAGCAGCGCTCGCACTTGGGGTCGGTCACCGGCATCGGAATCGCCTTGAGCTCCGGTCCCTCGCACACACGGGCCTGCGAGGTGATGAAGACAAACTTCAGGTCGTCGCCCAGGCTGCGCAGCGCGGCGAGCAACGCGCCGTGGCTGCTGGCAGGCACTTCGATCTGCAGCGTCGCCTGCAGCGAGGACCCGACCTGGTTGGTGGCGCGCAGCGCTTCGATCTCTTTGTTGGCAAGCTCGCGCGCGGCGCGCACATGCGCCCATTTTTCAAGCAGCTGCGCGTCGACGGCGTCCAGGTGCGCATAGTGGCTCAGAAATATCGACGCCCGCATCGCCGGGTCCAGCTTGCCGGCGCTGCCGAGCACCGACCAGGCCTCTTCAGCGGTGAAGCTCAGGAACGGCGCCATCCAGTGCAGCATCGCTTGGGTGATTTTCCACAGCGCCGTCTGCGCCGACCGGCGCGCCAGCGACGCCGGCGCGGTGGTGTAGAGCCGGTCCTTGAGGATGTCGAGGTAAAAGGCGCCGAGGTCTTCGCTGCAATAGATCTGCAACTTGGCGACCACCGGATGGAACTCGTAGACCCGGTAGTGCGCCAGTATCTCGGCCTGCAGCTGCGCGGCTCGCGCGAGCGCGTAGCGGTCGATTTCGAGCATCTGTGCCGGCGCTACGGTGTCGGTCGCCGGATCGAAGTCGGCGGTATTGGCGAGCAGGAATTTCAACGTGTTGCGGATGCGACGGTAGGTGTCGACGACGCGCGCGAGGATCTTGTCGTCGCCGGCGATGTCGCCCGAGTAGTCGCTCGCGGCGACCCACAGCCGGATGATTTCGGCGCCGAGCTTCTTCGATGTTTCCTGCGGATCGACGCCGTTGCCCTGGCTCTTGCTCATCTTGCGGCCCTGGCTGTCGACGGTGAACCCGTGCGTCAGCAGGCCCCGGTAGGGTGCGCGGCCGTACATCGCGCAGGCGGTCAGCAGCGAGGAATGGAACCAGCCGCGGTGCTGGTCGTGGCCTTCGAGATAGAGGTCGGACTCGGGCCCGGGAGCGCCGGTGCGCGGGTCGGTTTCGGTGTGCGCGCTGCCGGCGTGCGAGCCTTTGAGAACGGTGGTGTGCGTCGTTCCCGAGTCAAACCAGACCTCCAGGATGTCGCTGCTCTTGGTGTAGTGGCGCGCGTCGTCGGCGCCGAGTATCGACTCGACGCTGGCCTTGCTCCAGGCCTCGATGCCCGCGGCTTCGACCATGTCCGCCGCCTGATCGAGGATCTCCATCGTCCTGGGGTGCAGCTCGCCCGAGTCCTGGTGGATGAAGAAGGGCAGCGGAACGCCCCAACTGCGCTGGCGGCTGATGCACCAGTCGGGCCTGCCGCTGATCATGTCGCGCAGGCGCGCCTTGCCGTTTTCCGGATAGAAGGCGGTCTGCTCGATCGCGTCGAGCGCGAGTTGGCGCAGCGTCGCGGGCGCCTTGTCCTTGGTGAAGACGCCAACGCCTTCGTCCATGCGGATGAACCATTGCGCCGCGGCGCGGTAGATCACCGGCGTCTTGTGACGCCAGCAGTGTGGGTAGCTGT
>CAISIP010000379.1 GCA_903885415.1 uncultured beta proteobacterium | reverse complement strand
TCCGGCAGCGTTTCGAGCGCCCAGACGTCACGATAAAACCGCACAGACGCTTCAATGTCGGTCACCGCCAGCTGCAGGCTGCGCAGCGCGATCACCCGCGGGCTGCTCATATTTTTCGTGCCGCCGCCTCGTCAGAAAACTTTTTATGCAACTGCGCCCAGCGCTGGCCGCACTCGACCGAGGGCGCACGATACTGCTCGGGCAGGTCGTCGTAGGGCGGGCGTATCGGTCCGCTGTTGCAATAGCCGGCGGCGTTGATGCGCGCTTTTTCCACCTGGATGTTGTACTGCGCGAACACTTCCGGGTCGCGAAAAATCGGCTTCACCGGCTCGTTGGCCCAGCTGATTTGGGCGGCGATGCTCTCGACGCCTGCCTTGTCACCCTTGAGCACGGCGTCCATCATCGCGATCACCGCTGCCGGCCCCATGCCTGCGGCGGTTGCCCAGCAGGCGGTGGTTGAGTCGGGCGAAAGCGCAAAAAATTCATGCACGGTCATTTCATTGGGCATGATGTTGATGCGCCCGCCCGTGCCCTTGATCAGGGCCGCAAGGTCCTTGGGCCGCGACAGCTTGGCCGACACGACAGTGGGGGCCTCGCGCGACACCGCCTCCCAAAATTCCTGCGGGAAGCTGTAGCGAAAGGCGCGCTGGTTGGCGTACACCATGATGGCCACATCGGGAAAGCATTCAGACATTTCGCGGTAAAAGCGCACCGCAGTGGTGGTGGTGAGCGGCTGCCACATCGGCAGCCCGAGCAGGGTGCCATCGGCACCGCAGCCACGGATGAACTTCATGCGGCTGGCCACCTCGTGCGCACCAAGCGCCGTCGTCCCGATGAAGGTCGGCACGCGCTTGTTCACTGTTTCAACCACGCAGCGGGCAAAGGCTTCGTAGTCGGGCCGCGACAGCGTGGCGCACTCGCCCGTCGTGCCCAGTGCGATCACACCCGCCGCGCCGTCGCGAATCAGCGCATTGACAAAGCGCGCGGTCTCGTCGAGGTCGACCGTATCAAGCGCATCCGTGCGATTGGCTCCGGGCTTGGCCGGCGTGGGCAGGATGGCGTAAAGGCCGCGGATGTCTTTGGCACTAAGCATCGGGTATTCCCTTTTTGATGAGGCAGGTCGATTGATCAATCATTTGCCCGCCGTCTTATCCCCGGGCTTGTCGTAAATGGTCACGCGCTCACGGTTGACCATCATCGCGCGGCTGGTCTTGCGTTTGAATTTCCACACGCCGTCCACGCACACCAGTTGGTCCTTGTGGCGCAACACGCCAAGCGGCAGCACCACCGGGCCGGGGCCCGCCGCCGCGTCCAGACCCTCATGGCGATAGAGCGTGATGTACTGGGTGGTGTCGGCGCGCTCCGCAGCGATGATCTCGACGCGCACATTGCTCAGTAGATGGGCGGTCATCCAGTCCTCGCGCTCCTTCATCGCCTCGAGAATCGCCGCATGTCCGGCAAGCTCCTTCCCGAGCCGCACCCAAACACCGTCCAGGGCAAACAGCGCGACCAATTCCTCATAGCGTTTTTCATCGAGGTAGCCGTAGAACTTGAGCAGCAGTTGATTGCAGTCCCACTCTATTTTTCGTTCTTCGTCGCGGTCCATGTCT
>CAISIP010000378.1 GCA_903885415.1 uncultured beta proteobacterium | reverse complement strand
TATGCGGTTGGGCTGGACATGACCCGGCGCGACCTGCAAAACGACATGAAAAAGCAGGGCCGGCCCTGGTGCATCGGAAAGGGCTTTGACCACTCAGCGCCGATCGGCGTTATTACCCCGGCAGCGCTGGCGGGTGACGTCGAGCACGCGGAGATCTATTTGCAGGTAGACGGCAAGGACCGTCAACGCAGCAGCGTTGCCAAGCTGATCTGGAACATCGCAGAAACCATCGAGCACCTGTCGGCGGCATGGGAGTTGAAGCCGGGGGACCTTATTTACACCGGCACCCCGGAAGGCGTTGCAGCGGTTGTGGCTGGCCAAACGATGGTCGGTGGGGTGGCAGGCCTGCAAGCGATCCGCGTGCAGATTCAATGAAGGGCGACCGTCCACGCCTGGGCGCTGGGACGGCGACCTGCGGCAGCGGCGATGCGCCAGCTTGAGTCGCTGGCCCGGCTTTGCGCCGTTCTGGGGGGTCTGTTGCTGACCACCATCACGCTGATGACCTGCGTGAGCCTGCTGGGACGCAACGCGCTGGGGATCACCATTGCCGGCGACTTTGAACTCACCGGGGTGGTGGCCGGAGCGGCCATTGCGCTATTTCTTCCCTGGTGCCAGGTCCGGCGCGCCAACATCATCGTCGACTTCTTCACCACCCATGCGAGCGACCGGAGCAACCGTCGGCTCGACCGTTTCGGCGCCCTGCTGCTGGCATTGTCCACCGCCCTGCTCAGCTGGCGCACCACAGTCGGCGGGCTCAACGCCTACGCCACCGGGTCGGGAACCATGATGCTCGGATTTCCTGAATGGGTGGTGTACCTGTCCATCGTCCCGCCTCTGGGGCTGACGGCGCTCATCGCCTTGTGGCAGGCGGTCGGCCCGAACCCGTCAATGGACCGGCGATGACCCCGCTGACGCTCACGCTGATGATCTTCGCCATCATGCTGGTGCTGATGGCGCTTCGCACACCCATCGCGATTGCGATGTTCGTCGCCGGCTGCCTAGGCTATGCCGCGCAGGCCGGCTGGTCGCCGCTGGCCAGCTTCCTCAATTCGCAGGCCTTTGCGCGCTTCGCCAGCTACGACCTGTCGGTCATCCCGTTGTTCATCCTGATGGGCCACTTCGCAACCCAAGGCGGAATTTCCAGAGCCTTGTTCGGTTTTGCCAGCTCGGTGATGGGGCGCTTCAAGGGCGGACTGGCCATGGCAGCCGTGCTCGCCAGCGCAGCGTTCGGCGCGATTTGCGGCTCGTCGGTTGCGACGGCGGCGACCATCACCTCGGTCGCGCTGCCGGAAATGAAACGCCATGGGTACTCCGGCCGTCTGTCTACCGGCACGCTGGCCGCCGGTGGAACGCTTGGCATCCTGATTCCTCCATCGGTCCCGCTGGTGATCTACGCGATCCTGGCCGAGCAGAACATCGCCAAGCTGTTTGCCGCAGCGATGGTTCCAGGCCTCATTGCGATGGTGGGCTACATGATCGCGATAGCGATCTATGTCCGCGTGGTTCCGGGTCACGCCCCCGACACCGCGGTCCGGGGCGAGCCCATCACCTTGCAATCTCTCAAGGGAGTCGTTCCGATCGCGCTGATTTTCCTGCTGGTATTCGGTGGCATTTACGGCGGCTTCTTCACCCCAACCGAAGGCGCTGCTGTGGGCGCGGCGGCGACATTTGTGGCCGCTCTGGCGCTGCGCGAACTGACGATGGACAAGTTGCGCCAATGTTTTTACGCGACCGCCGAGGGCTCGGCGATGATCTTCATGATCTTCCTGGGAGCGGACCTGATGAACTCGGCTCTGGCGCTGACGCAGGTTCCCGCGCAGATGGCCGACGTGGTGCAGGCCTGGGGGCTCTCCCCCCTGATGGTGGTCTCGGCCATCTTGCTGTTCTACGTCGTGCTGGGCGCTGTCATGGACGAGCTGTCGATGATCCTGCTGACAGTACCGATCTTCTTCCCGATGGTCAACGCACTGGACTTCGGCATGCCCAAAGAGGCGGCGGCCATCTGGTTTGGCATCATGGTGCTGATGACGGTGGGTTTCGGCATGCTGGCGCCGCCGGTTGGTCTGAACGTCTATGTGGTGAACAATATGGCGCGCGACGTTCCGATCGCCGAGAGCTACCGTGGCGTGATGCCATTTTTGATCAGCGACATCCTGCGCAC
>CAISIP010000377.1 GCA_903885415.1 uncultured beta proteobacterium | reverse complement strand
CTGCCGCGTGATGGCAATTTTTTCGAAATGTTTAACCAGCATGCCGATTACATCGTCGACGCCGCGCGGGCCTTTTCCAAGCTGGTGGCGAATTACAGCGATCCGCATTTGCGCCAGCAGTACAACCAGGACGTCGACAACGCCGAGCGCGCCGCAGACCGAGTGACGCACGAGGTCAACAAGGCCATTCACGTGACCTTCATCACACCGATCGACCGCGAGCAGATCCACACCTTGATCAACACGATGGACGATGTGGCAGACCTGATACAGGACTCGGCGGAGACCATGGCGCTGTACGACGTACGCCACATGACCGAAGAAATCGTCCGTCTCACCGATGTGAGCGTCAAGTGTTGCGAGCGGGTGCGCGACGCGGTCAAGCTGCTGGCGCGCATTTCCGAACCGTCGGTGGCCGAGGCGGCGCTGAAGACCTGCGAGGAAATCGACCAGCTAGAGTCTGACGCGGACCGCGTAATGCGGGCGGCGATGAGCAAGCTGTTTCGCGAAGAAAAGGACGTTCGCGAGGTGATCAAGCTGAAGGCGATCTACGAACTGCTGGAGACGATCACCGACAAGTGCGAAGACGTCGCCAACGTGGTGGAGGGCATCGTTCTTGAAAACTCCTGACCCGTTATTGCCATGACCAGTGCGCAAGTGACGCTGTGGGTCGTCGTGATGCTGGTGGTGCTGGCTCTGATCTTCGACTTCATGAATGGTTTTCATGACGCAGCCAACTCGATTGCGACCGTTGTCTCGACCGGCGTCCTCAAGCCCGGACAGGCGGTGTTATTTGCATCGTTCTTCAACTTTGTCGCGATACTGGTCTTTCACCTCAGTGTTGCCGCAACCGTCGGTAAGGGTTTGGCACAACCCGGCGTGGTCGACGTGCATGTGGTGTTCGGCGCGCTCATCGGTGCGATCAGCTGGAACTTCATCACCTGGTACTACGGCATTCCGAGTAGTTCCTCTCATGCGCTGATCGGAGGCATCGTGGGCGCGGTGGTCGCAAAGGCGGGCGCGGCTTCGCTGATCGCCGCCAGCGTGCTCAAGACGGTCGTGTTTATTTTTGTGTCGCCCACCCTGGGGTTCTTGCTTGGATCGGGCATGCTGATACTTGTCGCATGGACCTTGCGCGGTAGCACGCCGAGCCGGGTGGATCGCTGGTTTAGGAGGCTGCAGCTGGTGTCGGCTGGTGCCTACAGCCTGGGGCATGGCGGGAACGACGCGCAGAAGACCATTGGAATCGTATGGATGCTGCTGATCGCCACCGGCTATACGGCGGTGGGCGAAGCATCTCCGCCGACCTGGGTGATCCTCAGTTGCTACGCCGCGATAGCGCTGGGCACCCTGTTCGGTGGCTGGCGTATCGTCAAGACCATGGGACAGAGGCTGACCAAGCTAAAGCCGGTGCATGGCTTTTGCGCCGAAACCGGCGGCGCAATCACGCTGTTTACGGCGGCCATGCTCGGCATACCAGTGTCGACCACGCACACCATCACCGGCGCCATCATTGGTGTCGGCGCAACCCAGCGCGCCAGCGCGGTGCGTTGGGGCGTGGCCGGCAACATCGTGTGGGCCTGGGTGCTGACCATACCGGCGAGCGCGCTGGTTGCCGCGTTTGCGTACTGGCTCAGCCTGGAGATCTTCTGACAGGGCGATCAGGCTTGTGGCCGCTTAGCGCTTGCTGCCGCTGTGACGGGCGCGCCCTGCATGGCCTTCGGAGCTCCCTCGACCCGGTATTCGAAATAACGCTGAAAGCTGAAGGCGAGGGCGGATGTCAGGACGATGGTGCCAAGCAGCAGCGACATCACGACCCCGGCAACGGTTAACCAGCCGGTAGCACCGGCGTCGGCATCGGTGTCCTGGCCGGGATTGAATGTGTTGTTCCACCGAGCTGGCAGCATCAGGCCGTAGACGATGGCTGTCAGCGCGCAGCCTGCTGCGCTGAAACCAAGCAGTGGGATCAGCAACCAGCTCCACCGGTCGTCGAGCCCGAACTGTTGCGCCCGCAGAATGCCGTAAAGGCCCAGCAGACTCGGCAGTGGCAGGAGCCAGCCAAGCCAGTCACCCCAGCCGCGCAAGTAAAAACGATGCAGTCCCAAGGGTCCGCCCGCGAGCGCCAGCCAAGTCGCCAGGGTCTTGTTTTTCATCGGTAGCTGGCGCCTGTGTCAGTTGCCTTCGGTCTTGCTGCGGGCGCCGCGATAAGGTGCTGTATCCGGGGGCGGATGGATGGCATGTTGTGTTCCCGATATAATGGAAGGCTTTTCAGCGTGTTTCTGGCCGGGTGGTCATGTTACGTGTCTCAACGCTGGAATATTGGCGGGAAGTAATTCCCGCCGTCCCCGAAGGATAAATCATGGTCGTCATCCGACTCGCCCGTGGCGGTGCAAAAGCGCGCCCGTTTTTCAATATCGTTGTGTCCGACAAGCGGACGCGTCGCGATGGCCGGTTCATCGAGCGGATCGGTTTTTACAACCCGATCGCCACCGCCAACGAGGAAAGCATCCGCATCGCGCATGACCGCCTGAGCTACTGGAAAAGCG
>CAISIP010000376.1 GCA_903885415.1 uncultured beta proteobacterium | reverse complement strand
CGATCACGGTGCGCGCGCCACAAGACACGACCCAGCGGGTGAGCTTCATGAGCATGGTCGAGAACATCGACGTGCAGCCCGGCGAGGCGCCCGCGCGCATCGTCATCAACGCCCGCACCGGCACCGTCGTCATCAGCCGCAACGTGCGCGTCACGGCCGCCGCAGTCAGCCACGGATCGATCACGGTATCGGTCACCGCGACCAACGAGGTGTCGCAGCCCACCCCCTTCTCGCAGGGCCAGACCGCAGCGGTGCAAAACGCCGACATCAAGGTCAAGGAGGGCGACAAGCCGATGTTCCTGTTTCAGTCCGGCGTCGACCTGCGCCAGATCGTCGACGCGGTGAACCAGGTTGGCGCGACGCCGTCGGCGCTGATCGCGATCCTGGAGGCGCTCAAGAGCTCGGGCAGCCTGCGCGCCGAGTTGCTGGTGATCTGAAGCACCTAGACGCAATGGCCATGGACCCGACCTCCAACAACGCGGCTTCCGCGACCCGCTCGTACCTGGACTTTGACGGTCTGGGCCAGCTCAAGGGGCAGGCACGCCAGGACGCGAAGGCCGCCACCAAGGAAACGGCGCAGCAGTTCGAGGCGCTGTTTATCCAGATGATGCTCAAGTCGATGCGCGAGGCGGTCGACAAGGACGAAGGCTCCGAGTCGTCGGCCAAGCAGACCTTCGAGGGCATGTTCGACCACGAAATTTCAGTGCAGATGGCCAAGCGTGGAACGATGGGCCTGTCCGACATGCTGGTCAAGAACCTCAGCGCCACCGAGGCCTCCACCAGCACCGCTGCGATGCTGCAGGCGCGCGAGGCAGCCGCTCCGATGCCGCTCAATGCGACAACAAAGGCCAAGGCGCTGTCGCTGCAGGTGCCCGACGCGTCCGCCCTGCCCCTGCCGCGCAACGGCCCGATACCGCTGGAAGATCCCCGGCTTAAGAGGAACGCGCTGTGACCGATCTCATCAGCACCGGGTCGACCGCCGTCGCCGCCTACCAGCGGGCACTCGGTACGGTCAGCAACAACATTGCCAACGTCGGCACCGACGGCTACTCGCGCCAGGAAGTGGTGTTGCAGGCGAACCCCGCGAAGAAGGAAGGCATCATCTACATGGGCACCGGCGTCATGGCCGACCGCATCCAGCGCTCCTATGACGCCTTCGCAGAGTCCAACCTGCGCAACAGTAACAGCGACCTGGCCAGCCAGGAGCCGATGGTCAACTACACCAACCGGGTCGTCGATGTGCTGGGCGGGACCACCATGGGCCTGAGCGGCGCGATGGACCAGTTCTTCGCGTCGGCCCGAAGCCTGTCTGCCGACCCGGCCTCGATCGTCGTGCGCGGCAGCTTTGTGCGCGACGCGCAGGGCCTGGCATCGCGCTTCAATCAGCTCGCCGGCCAGCTCGACCTGCTGCAAAACGAAACCCGCGACGCGATCGAGACCAACGTCGTGGAAATGAACACGCTGGTCAAGCAACTGGCCCTGGTGAACACCCAGATGGTCAAGCAGGAAACCGCCGACTCCCAGCCGCCGCAGCTGCTCGACCAGCGCGACCAGTTGCTCAAGCAGCTGTCGACCTTCGCCCGGCTCACGACCCAGTTCAAGTCCAATGGATCGGT
>CAISIP010000375.1 GCA_903885415.1 uncultured beta proteobacterium | reverse complement strand
GTGCTGCAGGGTGTCTACGCTGGGACCTCGGCAGGCCGGGAGTTCGTGAGTGCGGTGACGCCCGATCGCGACTGGTTTGCGCTGTACTTTCTGACCGGCAACCCGGAGATCTATTCGGGACGTATGAGTCTGGGTGTCGACGGGGTGGCTGAGATTGCCTACCCAGGACTGCTGGCGTTTCAAAATGGCCGTGTCCAAAACGCAAGCGCCAGGTTCTCGGGGGCCTCCGCGCAGACCTACCGTATGGATCTCAAGAACATCAGCGCGGCCGATGGACAGCCGCTGAGCGTGACGGCGCTGGCACTGGCGCCGCTGGGCAGTCTGCAAGGCAACTGGACCGGAACCTGGTCGGACGCCAACAGCAGCACCATGCTCGCGCGGGTCACGATTTCCAGCCAGACCGACATCAGCTTCGGCGGGACGGTGAACTACTGCGCCATGAGCGCTACGCTGGCGCCGATGCCGGGAACCTTGCTCTTGCGACTGGACTTGAAGATTGCGCGCCTGACCGGGTGCGCCCGTTCGGAAAACCAAATCAACGGCGTGACGCTCAGCGGCCTAGCCTTTGCCTATGCATTGCCCCAGACGGGCAGCCTGCGCCTGGAAATGGTCGCCGTGGACAGCAGCGGAAGCGGGATATCATTTCGGGCCGAACGCCAGCCATAAGCCAGCCCGCAGGCGCTGCCTGGCAAAGCCAGGCGCTCAAGTTTGACGCAGACATGCCGATTCCCACTCGTGAAAGAAATGTAGGAGCGGCATGCCCACGCGTCCCCATTGGGGCCGGGTCGGCCTGTTACGCATAAGGACACCATGAAAAGAACTCTCGCGGAAATCGTCTTGGTGCTGGCCCTGGCCGGCGCAGCGGCGTTCGGCTGGCTGAACATGCAAAGCGGCAAAGCCGCGTCTGGGCAGCTGATTGAAGCGCAGGTCGACGCAGAAGTGGCCAATGAGCAGCTGGCGGCGACCGAGAAGGAGGTGGCCGAGGCCGAGGATGCGCTCGACGCCCTTCGCGAGGAGATGGAGGCACTCAAGGGCAAGGCCCTGGAGCTTGACGCGGTCAAGGCCGCGCTGGGCAACGGTCCCGTACTGAGCGACCTAGAGGCTGCCTACAAGAAAGACAAGGTAGCGCTTGGCGTTGACCGTCAGCTGGGACTGGGCGCACTGCGCATGCTGGTCAAGGGCAGCCAGGACCCTGCGGCCGTGGAGGCCTATACCCAGGCGCTGGAGACCGCCAGCAAGGCCATGCAGGCGGTGAACCTCGACAGCCACAAGAAGGCGGTATGCGCGGCCCAGATCGGCCTGGCTGCGGCGGGACAAAAGGTCGAAATATCAGCCGAATGCGGTGGCCAAGCAGCGGTGGCGCAGGCGGCGTCCGGACACGCGGCACCCGCTGCACCCGCTGGGCATGGGGCCCCTGCAGCGGGGAAGGCGCCAGCCGCCGCGCACGCCGCACCGCACTGGGAGTACGCAGGCGCAATGGGGCCGGAACGCTGGGGCACCCAGTTTCCAACCTGCGGCAAAGGAAAGGAACAGTCGCCGCTGAACATCAAGGGGCCATTCGTCAAGCAGCGCGTCAGCCTCGCACCGGACTACAAGCCGGGTCAGCTGAAAATCTTGAACAACGGCCACACCATTCAGGTCAATGTGCCGTCGGGAAGCAAGCTGCGCCTGGACGGAAAGCCGTATGAATTGCTGCAGTTTCACTTCCACCGGCCGAGCGAGGAACAGCTTGACGGAAAGCCGATGGCGATGGTGGTGCACTTCGTCCACAAGAGCGCCGAAGGCAAACTGGCGGTGCTGGGTGTGCTGCTCAAGGAGGGCAACGAAAACCCAGGCATCAAGGCGCTGTGGGCCCACGCACCCGCGGTCGAGACCCCCGAGGTGGAGCCAGCCGATGTGATGTTCAACCCGGCGAACCTGCTGCCGCGCGAGTATGACTTCTTTGGCTACGAGGGATCCCTAACGACCCCGCCGTGCACCGAGGGCGTGAGCTTCTTCATCCTGAAGTCCACGGTGAATATTTCCAAGGAGCAGGTGATGAGCTTCCCGTTCAAGATGAATGCAAGGCCGGTGCAGCCGCTCAACGGCAGAACCATCATCACCGGCTGAGCCTGACAGCCACAAAGTCACCATGCACGCGCAGTCGCACCACCAGACCACCGCACAGGGCCAACAAATGCCGCTGTCGGTGGTGGCGCGCGCGCAGGCAAAGTTCGACCAGGCCCTGGCCTTGCACAAGCATGGCCAATTTGCGCAGGCTCGCGAACTTTATCTTCAGCTTCTCAAAGCGCAACCGCGCCACAGCGACGCGCTGCACCTGATGGGCGTTCTCGCCTACCAGACGCAGAATCCGACGCTGGCGGTCGAGTTGATCGACCAATCACTCAAAATCAACCCGGACAACGCAGCGGCTTACAACAACCGCGGCAATGCGCTGCAGGATTTGAAGCAACACCGGGCTGCTGCCGATAGTTACGAGCACGCGATAGCACTCAAGCCCGGCCTTGCCGAAGCCCACAACAACCATGGCAATGCGCTCAAAGATTTGCAGCTGCACCTGCAGGCGCTGAGCAGCTACGAGCGCGCCATCGCGCTCAAGCCGGACCTTGCCGACGCCTACAACAACCGCGGCAATACGCTGCTCGACCTGCACCGGCCGCAAGAGGCTCTCGAGAGCCTGGAACGGGCGCTGGCGCTGCGGCCCGACTATGCGCAGGCCTACAACAACCGCGGCAACGCCTTGCGCGCCTTGAAACAATATGTCGAAGCAGTGCGCAGTTACGACAACGCCATCGCGCTGCATAGTGACGATGCGGACGCCTACTACAACCGCGGTATTGCGCTGCAGGATCTCGGGAAGCCCCAGGAAGCGCTCGACAGCTATGCCCAAGCTATCACGCTGCGGCCGGACCATGCAGAAGCCCATTACAACCGTGGCATTGCGCTGAAAAACCTGGGGCAATACCAGGACGCGTTGAAGTGCTACGAGCAAGCCATCGCGCTTAGACCCGAGCACGCCGACGCCTACAGCAATCGGGGCGTTGCACTGCAGGACATGGGGCAACTCCAAGAGGCACTGCAAAGCTACAACGAGGCGATTGCCCGCAATCCCGAGTTGGCGCAGGCGCACTACAACCGTGGCAATGTGTTGCAGGACCTGCATGAGCACGCGCTGGCGCAAAAAAGCTTTGACCGCGCCATCGAACTGCAGCCCAACAATGCGAAGGCGCACTACAACCGCGGTATCGCGCTCAAGGAACTCGGGCTGCATACGCAGGCCTTGGCTAGCTACGACCAGGCCATCGCGC
>CAISIP010000374.1 GCA_903885415.1 uncultured beta proteobacterium | reverse complement strand
TGCGCTACGACAGCGAACCGGCGCGCGAACAGGCGCGCGCGATTGCGCAGACCTTGCGCGACTGCGCTTACATGACATCGGTCGAACTGGCGCGCGAGCGCGGCGCGTTTGCGCTCTTCAACGCCGACCTGTACCTCAGCGGCCAGAGTTTTGCATCGCGCCTGCCGCAGCCGATCAAGGACCGCATCCGCGCCAACGGCCTGCGCAACTCGCACCTGTTGTCCATCGCACCCACAGGCACCATCAGCCTGGCCTTTGCCGACAATGCGAGCAACGGCATTGAGCCGGCGTGCAGTTGGACCTACACCCGCAAGAAGCGCACGCCTGAAGGCAATTTCAAGGAACACCCGGTGCAGGACCACGCCTGGCGGCTGTACCGGCATCTCAAGGGCGAGGACGCGCCGCTCACAGCAGCCTTCGTGACCGCGCTGGAAATGAGCGCGCAGGACCACGCTGCGATGGTCGCGGCCGTGGCACCGTATATCGACACCTCGATCTCGAAAACCGTCAATGTGCCGGCCGACTATCCCTACGCGCAATTTCAGGACCTGTACCTGCAGGCATGGCGGTCGGGCTTGAAGGGCCTGGCGACCTACCGGCCCAATAGCGTGCTGGGTGCCGTGCTCAGCAGTACGGCGCCGGTGGCGCTGGCTGTGCTCGACGCCAACCGCCGCCTCGCGCTTGAGCGCCCGCCCGCGCCGGTACTGGCATCGCTGCGCTGGCCCGGGCGGCCCGAACTCCCCGGCGGAAACCCGGCCTGGACGTTCATGCTGCACCACCCATTTGGGGACTTCGCGCTGTTCGTCGGTGAACTGGCAGCACACCCGGGCGCCGCGCCCAAGCCCTTCGAAGTCTGGGTCAACGGCGCCGAACAGCCGCGCGGCTTGGGTGCCGTCGCCAAGACGCTGTCGATGGACCTGCGCGCTAACGACCCGGCATGGCTGCAACTCAAGCTCGACGCGCTGGCGACCGTCGCCGAGGAGCGCTCTTTCGAGATGCCCTTCCCGCCCGACGGCGAAAAGCGGCTCTTCCCCGGCGTCGTAGCGGCCACCGCAGCCGTTATCCGCTGGCGCTGTAAGCAACTCGGCGCGCTGCCCGACGGCGCCACCGGTCCCACACCGGTCCTGGACGCGATGTTCGCGCGTGAAGAGCCGCTGACGGGACCGGGCGGAACGATCGCCTGGGCGGTCGATGTCGACAACCCGGCCACGCGCGAACGTTTCACGCTCACCCTCAAAGAGATTACGCTGCCGAGCCAGGATGGCAGCGCGCCGACGCGGCCGTGCGCACTGGGTTTTTCCGGCAACTACCCCCGCGCGCTCGACGGACTGGCGCGGCTGCTGTCACTGGACATGCGGGTGATTGACCCGGCCTGGATCGGCATGAAACTGCGCAAGCTGCTCAACTACGCCGAGCCCTTGGGCCACTTCATGGCTTTTGTCCCGGGACTCGCGCACAACGAGCGGCGCCAGCAGCTGTGGCCTTCCACCGTCGCCTACCTGGCGCGTCTGATCATCCATCGCTACGCGATGCTCGGCGTGCTCGACGAACAGGGCTTTCCGATACGCGAGATGGGGGTCCTGCAGGCGCCCGGAGGGTCTTCGGGCCCCGCCACGCTGGCCGGCGGCTCGTGTCCGGAGTGCGGCAATGCGACGGTGATTAAGAAGGACGGATGCGACTTCTGCACCGCCTGCGGCTTTGTCGGACAGTGTGGCTAGCGGCTGCGCCGCACGGCGCTTCAGCCGCGCACGACGAGCACCGGCAACTTGGCGTTGGAAACCACCCGCTGCGCCACGCTGCCCAGCACCCACCGTTCGACCGGGTTGCGCCCATGCGAGCCCATCACGATCAGATCGGCCCTGGCCGACTCGGCGGCCTCCAGAATGCCGCGCCAGACAACCCGCGCCTCGGCCAACGAGCAGCTGGCGGTGATGCCTGCGGCCTCAAACTTGTGGCGCGCCGCGCCCAATGCCTTGCTGGCTTCGGCCTTTGCGGCACGAAGATACTGGTCCTGTCCGAACACAAAATCGGCTCCGACGCCGGTGAACGGATAGGGGTCGACAACATAGACCACGCTGACCTTGCTGCCAAAGGCTTGGGCGATGCCCAGCGCCTTGTCGAGCGCCAGCTCGGAGGTCGGTGAGCCGTCGATCGGAAGCAGCAGGTGGTCGAACATGGCAGGGACTCCGGTGGGTTGCAGGTGAACCCAGTTTCCCGGAGCGCGGAACACCCTGACTTGACGTCCATCAAGGCGGGTCCGCGTCGCCCTGGAACCCGCCAGCGCGCAGCGTCAGCACCAGCGTATCGCGGTAGCCGGGTTGGACCAGCGGCTGAATCGGCGTCGTTTCATGGATCACCCGGGCGTCATCGAGCAGCAGCAGCGACCAGGGCTCGTCCAGCGTGAAGCGCTGCCCATTAGGACCCGCTGCGTCGAACACGCGCGTCTCGCCGCCCTTTACGCCCACCCGCGCCACCAGGAACACGGCGACCAGGTCGACGCCGTCGCGGTGCGCTCCCTCGGGCGTGGGCCGTCCGATGCCTTCGGCGGTGTCGATACGGAACTGGTGCGCCTCGATGAACCAGGGCTGCGCGCCGCGCAGCGCCGATGCGACACCGGCCGTCCACAGCAGCAGGCGGCTCCACACCGGCTGCCTGAGCGTCGAAGCCTGCATCGGGTCAAACCAGCGCTGCATACCGCCGTGCAGCGCGTTGTACTCCAGCGGCTGCCAGTGGGCACGGTGCGGCACCTGGCGCAGCGTGTCGTGGTCGGCCCGAAAGCAGGCATGGCGCCGGCGCCGGTACTTGCCGCCGTCCTTCAGGTAGCGGTCGCTCGGCAGCGCGTCCCAGCCCGCGCGCAGCGCATCCAGATCCTGCGCTGCGCAGCCGATCAGCGCGCACAGGCCCTGCGGACTGAGCGCCGCATAACCCTGCTGCGCCAGGATCGGTATCAGGTGCCCGGGCGACGCAAAGGCCGGCGCGAGCGTGGCCAGCGTCATGCCTCGACCTTCACGCCCTTCCAGAAGGCCACCCGGCCCCGGACCGCCTCGGCCTCCGGCTTCGGGTCGGCGTAGTACCAGACCGCGTCCGGGTTGAGGTTGCCGTCGACCATCAGCGAGTAGTAGTTCGCCTGGCCCTTCCAGGGACACATGGTCTTGTGGTTGCTGAAAGTAACCAGGTCGCGGTTGAGCGTGGTCTCGGGAAAGTAATGGTTCCCCTCGACCAGCACCGTGTCCTCGCTTTGCGCGATCACCCTGCCATTCCAGACTGCTTTCATCGCTATTCCCTGTCGGTTAACCAGAAGGGCACAATTTACACCAGATGGCCTCGGGGCCGCACGCCACCCGCCACGCGCTACCATCCGGTCTGCCCATCCAGGCACTCTGTCCTGCGCGCGAATCCGTTCACCCGTCCCGCCTGCCGCACCCATGACCCTGAGCCAACCCGAAACGAGCGCCATGATCCCCTTTTCCATACTCGACCTGTCGCCCATCCTGGAAGGCAGCGACGCAGCGCAATCCTTTCGCAACAGCCGCGACCTTGCGCAACACGCGGAGCGCTGGGGCTACCGGCGCTACTGGCTGGCAGAACACCACGGCATGCCCGGCATTGCGAGCGCCGCGACCTCGGTGTTGCTGGCCTATGTGGGCGCTGCCACCAGGACCATCCGCATCGGCGCTGGCGGCATCATGCTGCCCAACCATTCGCCGCTGGTCATCGCCGAGCAGTTCGGTACGCTGGAGTCGCTCTACCCGGGCCGGATCGACCTCGGACTGGGCCGCGCGCCCGGCTCCGACCAGGCGACGGCGCGCGCGCTGCGGCGCAACCTGATGTCGGACTCCGACGAGTTCCCGCAGGATGTCGTCGAGTTGATGGACTTCCTGTCCGATTCGCCGCAGCAGTCGGTACGCGCGGTACCCGGGACCGGACTCAAGGTGCCGGTCTGGATACTGGGGTCGAGCCTTTTCGGCGCGCAGCTCGCTGCCGCGCTCGGTCTGCCCTATGCATTCGCCTCGCACTTCGCGCCGGCGCAGATGATGCAGGCGATCGCGCTCTACCGGGCCAACTTTAAACCCTCGGCCAAGCTCGCCAAGCCCTATGTCATGCTGGGTTTCAACGTCTTCGCCGCCGACACGCAGGAGGACGCCGCATTGCGCGCCACCTCGATGCAGCAGGCTTTTGTGAATCTGCGCAGCGGGCGCCCGGCGAAGCTGCCGCCACCGGTGCAAGACTACCCGCAACGCGTAGGCCCGCAGGAACGCGCACTGCTCGATTCGGTGCTGTCGTGCTCGGCCATCGGCTCGCCCGACACCGTGCGCGCGCAGCTGCAGGCCTTCATCGCGCGCACCGGCGCCGACGAGTTGATGATCGCGTCGCAAATATTCGACCATGCGCAGCGCCTGCGCTCCTATGAAATCGCCGCGCAGATACAGCGCGAGGCAACGCCGGCAGCACCAGGCGTTGCGCTGGCCGCTGCCTGAATAGCCGCACGACGCGGGAGCCGGGGCTCCGCAAAGCGCAGTTCAAAAAATTTAACGACTTGAATTGCAGGCATCCGGACGATGTCGCTATCCGATCGACCCCAGAGTAGATAAGGTCGACTGCTTCGTGCCCCTTGCTGACAAGGGGCACGAGGCAGCCCATGTCCAAGACCACTTACCAACTCCTCACCACGCTGGGCATGGGCGAGGCGACTTTGGACCGGCTGATGCCACTGGCGCGGATGCGCACAGCCGCAGCCGGCGAGCGGCTCATCGCCAAGGGCCAGCACCAGGCGAACTGGATGCATGTGAGCAGCGGCCTGGTAGGACCCTGCATTGCCGACGCGGCGGGCTCATGGATCCCGCTGGGACTGTGTGGACCGGGCAGTTGGCTGGGCGAAGGCGCCTTCCTGGACGGCCGAAGCGCTCCCACGGACTGGGTCTGCCTGAGCCCGGTGACCGCGCTGTGCATCTCCGCCGCCGAAGCGCTGCACGCTTTCGAGACCGACCCGCCATTCGCGCGCCAGATCGCCTACCTGCTGCAGCTGCGCAATGCGCAGCAAATCGAGATGCTCTCGCAGGCGCGCAACGACAACCCACAAAGCCGCATCATTCTGGGTCTGGCGCGCTTGGGCGCGCTGCTTAACGAGTCGGTAACGCATCCACGCCACCCCGGGCCCGACAGCGACCTGCTGCTGCCCCTGAAGCAGTCGGTGCTGGCCTCGCTGTGCGGCGTGTCGCGCGGCGTCTTCAACGCCTGCCTGCAGCACCTGGCTGCAGCGGGTTGGTTGCAGGCGCACTACGGAACGCTGAGCCTGCTGTCGATCCAAAGTTGGGCCCGCTTGCACAGTGCGTCGCAGCGGGCTCCGATGCGCATGGACCGGGCGTCGATGACCGAGCATCTGGCCTGGATGGACGCGAACCGCCATGGCGGCCCCGATGCCCGCCTTGAAGCGGTCAGACCAACGCCGGCAGCCGCCTGAATTGGCCCATCCAGGCGATGACCGCCTGCATGTCGACTCCCCGCCCGTTCGGCGCCGGCGCCCTATACCGACCGTGGTGCAAGGCACGCCATGATGAAAGGTTCAGCAGCCGCAGCGAGCCGTAATCGGCACTGACCCAGTCGGCCTGCACCAGTTGCTGCAGGAAGCCGCTGAAGACGCTGCGCGACATGCCGCACAGCGAGGCCAGCACCGATTGCGTCAATGGAATCCCGACGGCGTCGTCCCCTAACAGGGTCAGCGCATCGTCATCGCCCAACAGCACCGCGATGCGGGCCAGACTCAGCACCACGCGCAGGTCCGAGTAGGCACCCCGCCAGGTCTTGTACATTTCCAGGTGCCTGGTGTTGTGCAGCGCCAGCGTCCGTGCGGCATGGCGCGCAAAGCCCGCGTCGGTCTCGAAGGCTCGCAGCGTATCGGCCACGGGGATAAGCAACGCGGACACCTCAGACTGGCAGACCCAGCTGGTACCGGGTATGCCGGTGGTGAGCACTGTGCCAACGCCGAGAAATGTACCCGCGCCGTTGAGGCTGAGCGCCATGTCGGCCCCGTCCGGCCCCGGCATAGACGGGCTGATCAGGCCGCTGACGACGTAGGAGCAATACTCCAAGGGCCGCGAGGCAACCAGCAGCGTGTCGCCGGCGGCGAAATGCCCGAGCCTGACGCAAGACGCCAACTGGAGCATCGTACTTTTGGACATGCCCAAGTTCCGAAACGCCTCAGCGGCTTGTACTGTTGCCATTTATTCCTCCCAGGGTCGTTGCATGTCGGATGGGCGCACAGAGCACACACGCAACCCGCTTGGGGCTACTGCCCCTTCCTGCAACTTCTTCGCGTTTTCAGGCCGCATAGTGACCCATCATGCGCTTGATTTCCGTCAAATTTCCAAAAATTACCTGATAACTGACAATTTCTCCTTCTCATTTTTTCGCCCGGACGCCGCAGTGCCCCAAAAAAAGCGCCGCTTTTGGCCCGTATTTCGGTCTGGACGGACATGGGGCGCGGGCCTATATTTCGGCATTGGCAGCCAGCCCCCTATTCCATTGACGACAGGAGATCGCATGTTCCGCCATTCCTACGCCGCCGCCGGGCAGCACCAGACGCCTAGCCGCGACGCCGCATCGGTCGGCCGGGAGCATCTCGCAAACCTGCAGGCGCAGATCGACGCAGTGCACCGGGCGCAGGCGGTCCGCGCGTTCTCGCTTGACGCCAGCGCCAGCGATGGCAACTTTCTCGAGGCGCTTGGCCACACACTCGAGCAATTGCGCGCACAACACCGCGCGATGCCCATCGATCCGCATCGGGCCGAAGACGGTGGCTCGGATCGCTTCGCCGACCGCCACCGTGCAACGAGCCGATGCAGCAGGAATGGCCGCGCTCGCGGGAACAACATGGACTTGCGGGCGGGCGCCAGCGGTCGCCGGCGTTACTGGATGTGAGTCGGCCAGTCCAACGACGCTGCCAGCCGCGCTAGCGCAGGTTACCGGTGTGGCCGAGTGAATAGCGGCCCGGCTGCGGCCAGACCGTGAGCCCATGCGGTTCGCGCCCTACCTTGACCTGATCCACTGCGCCGCTGCTGGTATCGATGCGGTAGACCACGTGGTCGTATCGACCTGAGAGCCACAGGTACTTGCCGTCGGCGCTGACATTGCCCATGTCGGGGCTGCCGCCCCCGGGAATGGGCCAGGTGCCGGTCACGCTGCGGGTGGCGAAGTCGATCACCGAAACGCTGCCCTTGCCCAGTCGGCTGCCGCGAATCTTGTTGCCGCCGCGGTTGGCCACATACAAGCCCTTGCCGTCGCGGCTCGGATACAGGCCGTGGGCGCCAACGCCGGTGGCGATGAATCCGATCTGCTTGAACGACTCGCCGTCGACCACATGCACGCCGTCGGCCATCATGTCGGCGATAAAGAACGTCTTGCCGTCGGGCGACACCCGCACATCCTGAGGCATTCCCGGCGTGGTGCAAATTTCGTTACCCGGCTGGCCCGGGTCGGGTATCTTGGCCGGCTTTTTCCCGGGCTTTGCGATCAGCGCGAGCGCGTCGGGTCGGTCGAAGTACTGGCTCAGGGCGATGTTGCCGATCACCTGGCGGTTGACCAGATCAATCTTGGTCACCGATCCGTTGAACTCGCAGGTGAAGAGCGCGAACTTGCCATCGATGGAAAAGTCGGCATGGTTGATGCCGGCGCATCGGGGCGTCGGTATGGAGAACTTCAGCTCCATCGTCGCCACATCGCGAAAATCGAGCCGTTTGTAGGCCTCGGCGACGACTATCGCGTAGCGACCGTCGGGCGACCAGTACATGTTGTAGGGGTCGTCCACCGCTATCGACTTGCCGGGCCGGGCGGTCTTGGGGTCGATCGGGGTCAGGCTGCCGTCGGTGCGGCCCTCTGCATTGTTGGCGACCCACAGCGTCTTGAGGTCCCACGACGGCACCACATGCTGCGGATGCACCCCCACCTTGAAAGTAGAGACCACCTTGAGCGTGACCGGGTCGATCACCGACACCGTGTTGTCGGAGCGGTTCGGAACATAGACCCGCTCCAACGCCTGCGCAACCGCCGGGCTGAAATTGCCCGCTCCCACCTCGCGGTACAGGTTGGTGCGGTCGGCCACCGGCGGCATTCCCTCCACCGTGGGGACTCCCACCTCCTGAACCACCGCCAAAGGCGCCGGCGCAGCCGTCTGCGCCCCCGCCATCCAAGCCGCCGTCACCCCGGCGCCGAGCGCCAGAACCACCGCCAGTGCCACTAAGTTTTTTTGCATACTTGAAATGAAAATACCAGCCCCGAACACGCAATGTACCGCACCGCGCTATGGCTTTGCCGCGACCGCGCTGCGCACCGCCTGCGTCGCTTGCTGCACCACCGCGTCAACCCCCAGTTGCCCCAGCTCGGCGCTTGACGGCCGCGGGTCACCGCCGGTTCCGCCGGCGTGGCCCGATTGGGCCGCTGCGGCAAACAGTTCAGGCCGCACCAGCGAGGCGTCGATCGCCATCAGCAGCGAGGTATCGGCAGCGCCGGCGTGCACCCCAATCTGCGCATCGCTCAGTCCCCGGGCCCTGAGCGCCGCCACGTAGGCGCCCTGGGTCGCGGCGTAATACTCGCCGATAAAATGCGCGCGCACGCCGGAGCCGGCCCAGTCGCGGTTGAGCCTGGCAGCCACCGCCTTGAGAGCGCCCTGGTAGTTGCCGCTGTCACCGAGCAGCACCATGTCGCGAAACCCATGCTGCTTGAAGCCGCGCGCGGCAGCGTCCAGGATCGACTTGAAAGCCGCCTCGGGCACCGAGATCGTTCCGGCAAAACGCATGTGTTCGGTGGGCGGCGCGATATTGCCCTCCGGAACATAGGCCAGCACCGGAGCGACCACCGCGTTGCCCAGCGCCCGGGCCACCTGGCCCGACAGATAGCGCGCCCGCACATTGTGTTTTCCAAGCGCCATATGCGGCCCGTTTTGCTCGGTTCCACCGACCGGGATGATGAGCGTGGTGTGGCCGGCCCGCAGCGCGGCGACGACCTCCGCACTGGTCATTTCTTCGAGAAATACGCTGGGCGGCCCGGCCAGCGATGGCCCCTGCGCCAGCAACAGGAGCAGCATCAACAGGGTGTACAGACGCTTCATGGACGGTGCCGACTCGCAAAAAAGGGGCCCAATCGGGTGGCAGCGAGAGCCCGAAAACCCGATGCCGCCAGCGCAGGCTGCGCCCGGTACTGTAAGGCAATATGCCCGCTGGGGCGCGTGGGCCGGCGCCCCAGCGGGGGCGGCGCAAGGCCGACGCCGCATGGATAATTCGCAGGCCATGCCAAGCAGCCTAAGCCCTCCGGACCGACCCGCCAACAGCCCGAACGACGGCATCACCGACGTGCGGGGCATCTTGGCGGGCCATTTCACCGACCCGCGCCGACCGACCGGGTGCACGGTGCTGATAGCGCCCGACGGCGCTGTGGGCGGCGTCGACGTGCGCGGCGCGGCACCCGGAACGCGCGAGACCGATCTGCTGCACCCTTCGAACCTGGTCGACCGGGTGCACGCGGTGCTGCTCGCCGGCGGCAGCGCGTGGGGCCTGGACGCGGCCAGCGGTGTCATGCGCTGGCTGGAGGAGCAGGGCATCGGACTGGCGCTTCCCTACGGCCTGGTGCCGATCGTCCCGGCCGCCGTGCTGTTTGACCTCGCCGTGGGTGACCACCGGATTCGTCCCGACGCGCGGGCCGGCTATGCCGCCTGCGTCGCGGCCAGCCGCTTGCGTCCGGCCGACGGCAACTTCGGCGCCGGCGCCGGCGCGCTGGTGGGCAAGCTGATGGGCATGGACAAAGCCATGAAGGGCGGAATCGGCAGCGCGTCGATCACGCTCGACGGCGTCACGGTGGGCGCCATCGTCGCCTGCAACGCGGTGGGCGACGTGGTCGACCCGGATAGCGGACGCGTGCTCGCCGGCGCGCGCAGCGAAGACGGCGCGTCGCTGCGCGACATCCGCTCGGCGATATTGTCGGGCACCTTGCCCAAGCCGCTGATCGCCGGAAGCAACACCACACTGGCCATCGTCGCCACCGATGCCACGCTGAACAAGGCACAGGCGCACCGGATCGCCCAGGTGGCGCACGACGGACTTGCGCGCAGCATCAACCCGGTGCACACCATGTCCGACGGCGACACGGTGTTCGCTCTGGGCACCGGAAAGTCGGCCCATACGCTGGGAATGTTGCAGCTCGCGACGCTGGCGGCCGAGGTGACCGCGCGCGCCGTCGTACGCGCTGTGCGCGCGGCGCGCGCCATCCGCGTCGAAGGCCAGCACTGGCCAGCGGCCTGCGATTTCGCGCCCGGCGAGCCGGACCAATCGCCTTGAGGCGCGCAGGGTCGGCGCGCGCCTAGCGCCGCGCAGCGGCCTTGCTGCGCGGTC
>CAISIP010000373.1 GCA_903885415.1 uncultured beta proteobacterium | reverse complement strand
GTCTGCTCCTCGACCACGGCGGCAACCGCGGCACCACCGCCGGCAGGAGCCGACATAGCAGCGGCGCTGACGCCGAACTTCTCTTCGATGGCTTTCACCAGGTCGTTGAGTTCCATGACCGTCATGCTGTCCAGCGCAGTCAAAAATACATCTTTATCGAATGCCATTTCAGTTTCCTTCAATCAGTTTGGATCCGGTGCCGATACGGGTATCTGGCTGTCCCGAACACCGTTCAATTTTTCAAAAAAGTCCCGCTGCGCCTTCAGGCCGCAACCGCCTCGCCCTTTTTTTCTGCCAATGCGGCCAGCACACGGGCTGTACGCGAAATTGGCGATTGCATCAAGCCCAGCAACTGGGCCAACAACACTTCCTTGGAAGGAATGTTGGCCAACTGTTTAACGCCGTCGATATCCAGGGCCTTCCCCGCAAACGCACCGCCGCGAATCACCAACTTGTCGTTGGTCTTCGCGAAGTCCGCCACCACTTTCGCGGCGGCGACTGCGTCCTGGGAAAAGCCATAGATCAGCGGACCGGTCATCAGGTCGGACACGACCGCAAACGGACTTCCTGCGACTGCACGGCGGGCCAGCGTGTTCTTACACACGCTCAAGGCAACACCATTGCTACGCGCAGCAGTACGCAAGCGGGTCATGTCGGCGACCGTGATGCCACGGTATTCCGCCAATACGAGCGTTTGAGCTTTTGCGGCGAGGCCAGCCACGTCATGGACGACGGCTTCCTTCTCACTGCGATTAAGACTCAAGGTCTACTCCTTCAATTTGTGCCATTCGGGTCGGGCTGTCGCTCGACATCTCACGGCACGCCACATTGCAGCGACCAACCGATTCAGGAACCGAATCCTTGTGCAGCGGGATCGCCATCTACGTTGGCTCTCACTGATTAAGCGCGGTCAAAGACTGCGCACCAACGGTCTCGGATGGCCTGTGGTGGCCTTTCGGCACCTGCAGCCCACCGCATCAAGTCACCCTTTCAGGCGACCGGAATTTCTGCTCTACCCGATACCATCAGGCATTGACGGTTTGGGTGTCCACGCGAACTCCCACACCCATGGTGCTGGAGACCGCAATCTTTCTCAAGTACACACCCTTGCTCGACGCCGGTTTGGCCTTCGTCAGGGCATCGACCAGCGCGGCCAGATTGCCCTGCAGCTTGTCGGTGTCAAAAGAGCGCCGGCCGATCGTCGAGTGAACGATGCCTGCCTTGTCGACACGAAACTGCACCTGCCCGGCCTTGGCGTTTTTCACCGCGGTGGCGACGTCAGGCGTCACCGTTCCGACCTTGGGGTTGGGCATCAGGCCGCGCGGCCCCAGTATCTGTCCCAGCGTGCCGACAACGCGCATGGCGTCGGGCGCTGCAATGACAATGTCGAAAGGCATATTGCCGGCCTTGACCATCGCGGCCAGGTCGTCCATACCGACGATGTCGGCTCCAGCGGCCCTGGCCTCGTCGGCCTTGGCGCCCTGTGCAAACACCGCAACGCGTTTGATCTTGCCGGTGCCATTGGGCAACACGACGGCGCCGCGAACCACCTGATCCGACTTCTTGGCATCAATCCCGAGCTGCACGGCGACGTCGATCGATTCGTCAAACTTGGCGGTGGCGCACTGCTTCACCATCCCCAGCGCGTCTGCCAATGGGTAGAGCTTGTTGCTGTCGATTTTGACGGGAACCGCTTTTTGTTTCTTGGTGAGCTTGGTCATTTACACGCCCTCCACATTAACGCCCATCGAGCGTGCCGAACCGGCAATGGTTCGCACGGCCGCATCCAGATCAGCCGCAGTCAGGTCTTTCATCTTGGCCTTTGCAATTTCTTCGAGCTGGGCCCGGCTTATCTTGCCGACCTTGTCGCTGTGTGGCCGTGCCGAGCCCTTGTCAAGCTTGATCGCCTTCTTGATCAAGGTGGTCGCCGGCGGCGTCTTGATGATGAAGGTGAAGCTCTTGTCGGCAAACGCGGTGATCACCACCGGCAATGGCAGTCCGGGCTCGACGCCCTGGGTCTGGGCATTGAATGCCTTGCAGAACTCCATGATGTTCAAGCCGCGCTGTCCCAGTGCAGGGCCAATCGGCGGTGAGGGATTGGCTTTACCAGCTGGCACTTGCAGCTTGATGAAGCCGACGATTTTTTTCGCCATGCTTTACTCCTTTCGGGTACTAGCGCCAGGGCCCCGCCGTCTAGCGGCAGGCTCCAGCTCCCCGGAATTAACGACTCACTTACAACATCCGCACCGAGTCGAAAAAGTGCGCATTCAAATACCAAACCGCACCGGCACCGCATTCCGCGGACCAGTCGACCGAAAAATCAGGTTTTTTCGATCTGCGAGAAGTCCAGTTCCACCGGCGTCGATCGCCCGAATATGGTGACCGCCACCCGCACCTTGCTCTTGTCGTAGTTCACGTCCTCGACCGATCCGTTGAAATCGGTAAAAGGACCGTCCTTGACCCTGACGTATTCGCCCACCACAAATTCAACCTTGTGGCGCGGCTTCTCGGTGCCTTCCTGCATCTGGTTGACAATTTTTGCCACCTCGGCCTCGGAGATCGGCGAGGGACGGTTCTTCGCGCCGCCGACGAAACCGGTCACCTTGTTAGTGTGCTTGACCAGATGCCAGGTGTCGTCGCCCATGATCATTTCGACCAGGACATAGCCCGGGAAGAATTTGCGCTCGGTGGTCTTTTTCTGGCCATTCTTGACCTCGACCACCTCTTCCATCGGCACCAGAATGCGGCCGAATTTGTCCTGCATTCCGGCGCGGTTGATGCGCTCTAGGATGTTGCGTTCAACCGCCTTTTCCATGCCGGAGTAGGCGTGGACCACATACCAGCGCAGATCCGGATTGGCCGCAGGAGCCAACGGGTCCATCTTCGGCTCGGTGGTCTCTGCAACTTCATCGGTCATCATTTTTTCCACCCCAGAATCAGGTCGTAAAACACCCACTCAAGCGTCTTGTCGGTCAGCCAGAGAAAAATCGCCATCACCACAACGAAGCCGAATACATAGGCCGTCATCTGGACCGCCTCCTTGCGCGCCGGCCAGACCACTTTCCTGACTTCGCGCCAGGCATCCCGACCGAAAGCAAACAACTCTTTACCGGGTTCCGATGTGAAAAAGACGGCGATGCCTGCCGCCATGCCAAGCAACAAGGCCGCCCACTGTGCAAGTGGGCCCTGTTTTCCCAGCAGGTAATAGGCCGCCAGCGCGCCAATGGCCAACGCAGCGGCCCCAGCAAGCTTTGCCTTGTCCGGGTTGGTGACTACTGTTTGAACTTGTGACGTGGCCATTTTTTCTCTATCTGTCGCTGAACCGGTAATCCCTGGACTACCGGTAAACCGGGAGCTTCGCTGCCCGCTCCTGTATCAGTCGGGCTGGTCGCCACCAAATCCCGATGGATCGGTGGCAGGGGCGGAAGGAATCGAACCATCAACCTTCGGTTTTGGAGACCGACGCTCTGCCAATTGAGCTACGCCCCTACAAAATTTCCGACCGACGCGCAGGAGCTTCGCCCCTCACCGCCGGCCCTGCAGTCGGATTACGCAATGATTTTGGCGACCACGCCGGCGCCGACGGTCTTGCCGCCTTCGCGGATCGCAAAGCGCAGGCCCTCTTCCATCGCGATCGGGTTGATCAGTTTGACCGTGATCGACACGTTGTCCCCAGGCATCACCATCTCCTTGCCCTCGGGCAGCT
>CAISIP010000372.1 GCA_903885415.1 uncultured beta proteobacterium | reverse complement strand
TGCTCTCGTCTTGCAACGCACAAAAATTTGACGGCCCACACAAGGGTGCAAAGCAAATCGAATCTCGAAATATCCGGCTGCAAAGTCGATAGAATCCAAGTGCAATACATGGTTAGAGAATCAGCCTCAAGAGCCCTTTTCGCTTCCTGCCCGATGGTCGGTCTGGGCATGGCTGCCTTGGCATTTTCTAGTTCGGCGTGCGCTGACCCGGAAGCGCCTAGCGCCACCCCATTTCGGCCCACCGTCACCAGCGGTGCCAGTCTCTCGGCCCCCGGATGGCTGGAGCTGGAAATGGGCGGTCAGCGGCAAGGCGCAAATGGCTTTGATGCGCGCACCAGCGTTCCTTACCTTCTGAAATACGCGCTCAATGATCGGTTCGCGCTGCTACTAGGCGGTGATGGCTATGTCGGCATCTCTCTGGCACGTGGCGACGCCGATGTCACCGGCCGGGGCGACACCGCCACCACGCTGAAGTACCTTGCGCCCGATGCCATTGAGGGAACCAGCTTTGGTCTGGAGGCAAGCGTCAAGTTCCCCAGCGTGCATGCGGCACCTTGGCATGAGGTCCGTCGAAACGCTGTTAAGCCACCCAGTGCTGCTACCCAACCCCACGCGTTTGGGTGCTAGTGCTCCTTTAACGGGCTGAACATCCAAGTCAACGCGGGCCCTGCCCCCCATCTGGGAAACATGCGCGACGCCGCTCTGGTGGACTCGCCCTACGCCTGGTTTCGCCTGGGTATTTGCCTTCTCATGATGACCCTGGGTAACCTGGGCATGTGGGTGGTACCGGTGGTCATACCGGCGGTGCAGGCGGAGTTTGGAGTCGGTCGCGCCGAATCCGCCTTGCCCTATACCTTGCTCATGATCGGCTTTGGGGCAGGCGGCATTTTGATGGGCCGCATGGCCGACAAGTACGGATTATTCCGACCCCTGTTATTCGCAGGCTGCGCGATGGGACTGGGCTTTGTGCTGTCTGCCCTGTCCACGAACATCACGGTGTTTGCGCTGTCGCACGGTCTGCTGATCGGGCTGTTGGGCAGTTCGATTGCTTTTGCGCCATTGATGGCAGATACCGCGCTATGGTTTTCGAAGCGACGGGGCGTGGCGGTGGCGATATGCGCCAGCGGGAATTACCTGTCAGGCACGATTTGGCCTCCGGTGATGCAACACTTTGTTGAGACGCTGGGCTGGCGTCAGGCCTATATGGGCGTGGGCCTGTTTTGCGCGGCTTGTATGCTCTTGCTGGCGCCCTTGCTGCGCCGCAGGTCGGCAGTGGCCTTAGCCGTTACGGGTGCGCCGGCGGCCTTGCAGTCCAAAAGCCAGCCCTTTGGTTTGTCGCCCAACCAGGCCACCGTGCTCTTGTCGGTCGCAGGGTTCAGTTGCTGTGTGGCCATGGCCATGCCGCAAGTGCATATCGTGGCCTATTGCACCGACCTGGGCTACGGCGCGGCGCGCGGCGCGCAGATGCTCTCTCTAATGCTCGCCTGCGGCATCGTAAGCCGTCTGCTATTCGGCCTGATTTGTGATCGCATCGGCGGGCTGCGCACCCTGTTCCTGGGCTCGGTGCTGCAGGCCATCGCACTGCTCACTTTCTTACCCTTTGACGGGCTGGTCTCGCTGTACCTTGTGTCGGCCCTTTTCGGCCTGTTCCAGGGCGGCATCGTCCCCTCCTACACCTTGATCGTTCGTGAGCACTTTGCTCCCACACAAATTGGCGCTCGGGTGGGAACGGTGATCATGTTCACCATGCTGGGAATGGCCTGCGGCGGCTGGATGTCCGGCAAGGTGTTTGACCTGACCGGTTCGTACCACGCTGCGTTTTTGAATGGTGTGGCCTGGAACGCGTTGAACCTGGGGATCGTGATTTTCCTGCTTCGAAAAGTCAGCGTCACGGCAAAGGCGCAAGGACCATTAGCCCCGACCCGCACCGACGAACGCAACCGGTCTGCGCCCCGCGAGTGAATGCACCATGGCGCCCCGCGCCCATCCGGTCACCGCGGCTCGTCCGGATTGGCAGGAAGACTGCGCAAATAGGCAATGATCGCGGCAAGGTCGACCGGCAGCAGTTGGCTCGTCGAATTGCGGATCACTTCAGCCATCGGTTCTGCAGCAGCGTCGCCGTCGGGCGTGGCGCCGCTCAAGAAAAATTCTTTAAGGTCGGCATCGGTCCAGGATTTGAGACGCGTGGGCGTCAGGTTGGGGATGCTCTTGGCTTCCAACCCCTTGCCGCCCGCGAGCACACGATCGCTGCGTGGAGCGCCAAGAAAGTTTCTCGGCGTATGGCATTCCCCACAATGCCCGAGTCCCTGTACCAGGTAGGCACCACGGCCAATGGTTGTGGATGGCGCTTGCGCTGCGCTGCCGGGCTTGAAGAATAGCCACTTCCAGAAAACGAGCGCGAAACGAAAGCCAAAAGGAAAGCGCAGCTCGTGGGGCGTGTTGACGCGGCTATTGGGCGGGACGGTTTGAAAAAATGCCCACAAGTCGCGCAGATCGCTGTCTGCTATGCGGGTAAACGAAGGGTAAGGAAAAGCTGGAAAATAGCTGGCGCCATCAGGACGCTCGCCATGACGCATCGCCCGTATAAAGTCGGCCATCGTCCATGCACCGATCCCTGCCTTCGGGTCCGACGTGATGTTGGGACCGTAAAAGATTCCAAAGGGCGTTTTAAGGGCGCGGCCACCTGCATAGCCAACCGCATCTCGGTTGGTCATGGTGTGGCAGCCGAAGCAGCCTCCTATGGTGGCAAGATACTGGCCGCGTTTCGCGTCTGTCTGGGCGAATACCAGGGAGGTGGTGAAAGCGGCTGCCAACACCAAGACGACCGCTATGCGACGACGCACCCGCGGCTCCTTTGGCATAACAGACCAAGCCCTATCGGGGCCATGGTGCAGCGCTATACGGATGTGGCGCAGTTACTGGCGCTCGCGAAACACCTCGTGGCAGCCGCTGCAGGCCTTGTCCATCGCAAGTATTTGCCCTTTGATCGCGGCCTCGTCACCACCCTTGGTCAGCAACAACAACTTGGCGGCGTCGGCGATCAATTGATCCTGGCTCTCCTTGAATTTTGCCGCGTCAGAGTAGGCTGCCGGCAAGGTGCCCGACTTGAGGTCGCGGGTGGTGGGGTTAAAGCCATCCCAAGCCATTCTGGTGAGGCCGTCGAGATAGCCTGCATTGCGCGCGACGACTGCCGCATCATAGGGCGCCCTGCCCTGAGCCATGGCCCGGATAGGGGCGTAGTACTTTCCCTGCAGGGTCATCGCAGCTTGGCGCTGCTTAACCAGGACTTCGGGACGGGCTTGTGCCATCACATCCGCTGCGACGCCTATCGCGCTGACGCACGCAACTAGCGACAAAAATTTACTGACTTTCATCTGACATCCTTTCACTGATACAAAACCAAGAAGCGACTCATTATTCGCGAACAATATCGATCCTGAATGGTTGGCGCATCACTTTCAGGCCTCAGCACCAGCCAGAGCCGCTCTTATTGTCACCTTATCGGCTCAAAGCCGTGCTTAGACGCCCGTTTCCCATGTGGGACTCCACGGCTTTTCGTGCGATTGTTCCTGCCTACGCGGCAGCTCTTCCCGAAGGCCCCAAAGTGTACTTGCGGCACAAAAACACCCAGCCCCTCGGGACGGGCCTATTCTCGGGACGGGCCTATTTCCTCCGGCTGTGTCCACGACGGCCTATGCCACCTTGCGGCTCAAGTTCCTGCGCGATGGCGCGCGCAAACACGAGGCCCAGCGCAGAGGTGGTTGCAGCAAAGACCCAGGTCCAGTGCCAGCCACCCGCCAGACTCGCCATTGCGGCCACGACAGGCGGCCCGACCAGTTGACCGGCCGCCGACCATTGCTGCACCCATCCGACCGTAGTGGATACGTTCGCCTTTCCCGGCGACAGGGCGCCTGACAGGGCAAAAAGGGTGCCGGGAACCAGTCCGCCTACCATCGAAAACACCAGCACCCCCAAAAAACGCAGGCACAACTCCGGTAGCGAGGCGCTCGTCTCGCTGAGTCCAGCGAATGCAACCACGGCACCGAGCGCCATCGCCCCGAAGCCAATCGTCAACAGCAGGTGCGCCGGGCGGCCGCGCTGCAACAGGCGCCCGGAGGCGATGTTGCCGATGATGTTCACCAGCGCGGCCAGCGCAAGGACCGGTCCCACGGCCTGCCCGGATGCGCCCATTTGCAAGGCCACGGACGGAAGGAACCCGATCACCGCGAGCCATTGCGAGGAATAGGCCGCAAAGCTCAGCGCCAGCAGCCAGGGGCCCCGCGCCGACAAAGTCATCCGCAGACGCGCCACCCAATGCCCGACATGCTCGCGCGCATCGCGCCCGGATTTCTCACCAGCAATTTTTTCGGACGACGAGCCAGCACCCACAAAGCGCCACAGGCACAGCGCCATCACCAGCGAGATCGCAGAAAGCAGCCACCACGCCACGCGCCAGCCCGCCACCTGCAGCACCAAGGGGCCGCAGAGCATGGCAAGTGCGGTTCCTAAGGGCATATACATGCCCCAGTACCCAAATGCCGCGCTGCCACGATGCGCCGGAGCCAGGAGACGGATCATTCCCGGGGCAGGAAGGACCACAAGCAGAAAGCCGACGCCTTCCAGGGCGCGCAAGGCCAGCATCGTGGGCGCGTCGTATGCCCAGCCGCCCGCAGCACCGGCGACGGATAGGAGCAGCAATCCGGCGAGCATGCTGCGCCGCAGACCGACTGCATCCGCCGCCGCGCCAACCAACAGCCCCATCAGCATGCCCGCCAGCTGCACCAGCGACAGCAAGAAACCGGATTGGAGAAGACTGAGGCCCAGACTCTCGCGCAACTCCGGCAATGCCGGCGAGATCTTGCCGACATGCA
>CAISIP010000371.1 GCA_903885415.1 uncultured beta proteobacterium | reverse complement strand
GTTGCCCATGCGGGCATTGTCCAGCCTGGCCATCGCTTCGGTGGCCTCGCCCAATAGGTAACCCCAGCATTCTGCCTGTCCGGCGGGACGGGGCGGGCCCGCTTCCGTCGGCGCTTCTACCGGTTCGGCGGCGCCGCGCTGGGCCGGGGGACTCGCGTGGACCGGAGCCGGCGCGTCGACCGCCGGCGGCGCTTCCTGTGCGAAGTGGCATCGCGCGGGGTGCCACGCAGGGGGTACCACTTCGAAGTTGACACAGTATTCCAGCGCGACAAGTTCGAACGTGTCGCGCAAGCCCATCAGGCGCAGCGCGTCCATGCGCAGCTGCCACGCCGCTGTACCCGCCGACCCGCCGGCCGCAGTCGTGTACACGCGTAGAACATGCTGGAGCCGGTCCGCTGCGACGAAGCACAGTTGTGCCGCTGTCTCGCACCAGTCGCCAAATTGTGTCGCCAAGCCTTGTACAGCCGCAGGATCGAGGCTGTGCATCGCGCTCCAGTCCAGCTTCCACGGCTGCGGCGCGTTGGCGAGCGTCCGGCGCAGCTCTCCCAGCGACGCCACATCGAAATGCGCCGGGCTGCGCCAGACCGGCTCTGCGCTCGGGACCGATTGCGCCAGTGGATCGATTGCCTCGGCCGCGGCGTGATCCGCCGCTGGAGGGATCGGCGCCCAGTTCGGAGGGGGCCAGCCGAAACGCCTCAGGCATTCATCTGCCAGGTGGTCAAATCCGGATTTTCGGCCGGTCGCGCGGTACAAGTCGAACAGTGCCCAGGCCCAGTTCCTGATTTGGTCGGGCCGCGCCTGAGCTCGCCTTATCGCATCGAGCAGCCCTGCTTCGGCGCCGCTGCTGTCCCCGTTGGCAAAGCGGATCGCCGCCTCCTCCAGTTCGGGGCTGCTGATGACATCGTCCCAATGCACGCTGAAGCCCGCAGCGTCGCCCGCGGGTCGCTCAGCGGGCGGCAATGACTGCGCTTTTCCGACCGCAGACCGCAGTTCCAGCGAGGCCATGAGCGCGGTGGGCAAGAAGCCGAGGCTGTCGGCGTGTGCTCTGTCCGCCGCCAGCCAATCGGGTTGGGTTGCCTGATAGTCCGGACTCTCCGGCAGCTTCGCAAAGGCCTCGCCCTGGGCCGAGCTTTGCGCGGCTGCAGGGCGGGTGGCCTCGCCTTGCCACCACTGGTCAGACATCTGCGCCTCGATCGCGTCGATCTTGCTGAGCGTCATGGCGCGCCCTTCGGTGCTCGCCGATATGCTGGTGGAGAAGTGCGAAGGGCGGGCTGTCGGGTCTGCTGTGCCCGCGCTTCGGCTTTTCAGCCTGCGCAACTGGTCAAATTCACGGTTGCGGATGGAATCGTTGCGCCTCTTTCGCGCGATCATTTCTTGCAACGCGCGTCCGCTGTATGCGGGATCGGCTCCAGCAACCGGGGCTCCGATTTCCCCCGGACTGCGTCCCCGTTTCGCCACCTCGGCCGGCAGACCCTGGCTGTTGTCGTCGGAAGACATCGATCCTTGACCCGCCTTGGCCTGCGCCAAGGACTGCTAGTCGCCGAACATCTTCTGCTTCAGTTCTCGCCGCTGCTGGGCTTCCAGCGACAGTGTCGCGGTCGGTCGGGCCAGCAACCGTCCTACGCCGATAGGCTCTCCGGTTTCGTCGCAGTAGCCGTAGTCGCCCGAGTCGATGCGGTTGATGGATTGCTCGATTTTCTTGAGCAGTTTGCGCTCCCGGTCACGCGTTCGCAGTTCCAGCGCGTGCTCTTCCTCGATCGTTGCACGGTCGGCCGGGTCCGGAACCACCACCGTGTCTTCGCGCAGATGCTCGGTGGTCTCGCCGGCGCTGTTGAGTATGTCCTTTTTCAACACGCTCAATTTCAGGCGAAAGGCAGTCATCTGTTTGTCGTTCATGTACTCCGAGTCGGGCATGGCCAGCAGTTCGGCGTCGCTGAGGTCCTCGGCCCGCTTGGACTTCCAGTTGTTGACAAGTTTCGGGTCCCTGACGACAGCCGAAGGCAAGGGAGGAACGATGGCCGGCGCCGACGATAGCTGCGAGAAACTGGCCTTGGCTGCGGTCGATGCCACCGACTGCGCCATAGAGGGAACGGTCAGCGAAGCAAGTCGCGAAGAAGGCCTTCCCGGTCGCTGGGTCATCGCAGGGGGCACAGCGGCAGGCGGCGGTGCCGCCACCAGGGGCTTGGCAAGCGGCTTGGCTACCTCGGCTTTGACGTTAGCGGGTTTCGCTGCCGGTTTGGCCACGGTCTTGGCGCTGGCGGGTTTGGGTGCCGGCTTGGCCGCTGCCTTGGCAGGCGGCTTGCTCACCGGCTTCGCCACTGATTTTCGATCCTTGGCCACCAGCAGGGCCTTGGCGGGCGGTGCTTTGGCGGCGACCGTCTTCGCGGCGGAAACCTTGGGCGCAGGCTTGCTCGACTTGCCGCTGCTCTTGACAGGCTGCGGGGCTTTAGCGGTCTTGACTTTCACTTCTTGTCTCCTAGCAGGCTTGTACTGCGCATTCCTAGCGCCATGCGAACTGCGAACCGCAGCGATGCGCCGGATGTGCAGGCCCCGCGCATGGCAGTTTGGGAATTCCCTGACCCATGGCTGCCGGGGCTCCTCGGCGGGCGAGTGTACAGGCTAATTCGGACGAAAAACCATGGCCTCTGAAATCAGGGGGCCATCGCCGTGCCAAATTGACCCTCTAAGCGTCTGCGCCGCTCAGGGGGTTACACCAGACACTGCTCCATTCCCTGCAGGAAGATGTCCCTGGGCAGGTCGATCCCGATAAACACCATCTTGCTCATCCGCTGCTCTTGCTCCTGCCACTGCGGCCCGAGATCGCTCCCCATCAACTGGTGAACGCCCTGAAAAATAACCTTGCGCTCGGTACCCTGCATATGCAGCACGCCCTTGTAGCGCAGCATGCGCGGACCGTAGATGTTGACGATCGCCCCTAAGAAGTCTTCCAGTTTGGCCGGGTCAAAGGCCCGCTCGGACCGGAAGACGAAGCTTTTGACATCGTCGTCATGGCGGTGATGATGGCCGTCTGCGTGGGCATGAGACGGATGGTCACAATGCGCATCGTGGTCATGGTCGTGGTCGTGGTCGTGCCCGTCTTCCTTTAGAAAATCAGGGTCAATCTCCAATTTGGTGTTGAGGTTGAATCCGCGCAGGTCGAATACCTCGGACAGCGCGACTTCGCCGAAATGGACGGCACGCTGCGGTGCGCGCGGGTTCATGTGCCGGATTCGATGCATCAGCGCTTCAAGCTCCGGCGCACTGACCAGGTCGGCCTTGCTGACAAAAATCTGATCCGCAAAGCCGATCTGTCGGCGCGCTTCCTGGCGGTCATCAAGCTGGCCGGTGGCATGCTTGGCGTCGACGAGTGTGAGGATGGAGTCGAGCAAATAGCTTTCGGCGATCTCGTCGTCCATGAAAAATGTCTGGGCCACTGGCCCCGGGTCGGCGACGCCGGTCGTCTCGATCACCACCCGGTCGAAGTCGAGTTCTCCGCGGCGCTTCTTGGCCGCGAGGTCCTGCAAGGTGGTTCGCAGGTCTTCACGAATCGAGCAGCAGATGCAGCCATTGCTCATCTGGATGATCTGTTCGGTCGTGTCCGATACTAGGATCTCGCTGTCGATGTTCTCTTCGCCGAATTCATTCTCGATCACGGCGATCTTCTGTCCGTGCGCTTCGGCCAAAACACGTTTTAGCAGGGTTGTCTTTCCAGAACCGAGAAAGCCGGTCAGGATGGTGGCAGGTATAAGGCTCATCGGGTTCTTGCCAATCGCTAAAGTGCGCCGGCTTGCCGGCGGTGGACTGAACGGCCACTAGAAATACGCTAGCGTCAAGTTTAGCGGCCAATCCGGTAGTCTTCATTTACGCATCAGCACCAGCCCTTTCAAATATTCGCCTTCGGGGAACTGGACCGTCATCGAATGGTCGGGGGCGCCCCCCATGCGTTCGCAGATGAAGGCGTCGACCGCAGCGTCGATTCCGGCCGACGCGACGATTTTGTGGAACAGTTCGACGCCGATCCCGCCTGAGCAGGAGAAGGTGAACAGGACGCCACCCGGATTCAATAGTTTCAGCGCCAGTCGGTTGATGTCCTTGTAGGCGCGCGCAGCCCGTTCGGCGTGCGCAATGCTCGGCGCAAACTTGGGCGGATCCAGAACGATGGCGTCAAAGCTGCGCCCCTCGGCGTGAAACAGTCGCAGGCTGGCATTGACGTCTGCGTCCATAAAGCTTGCGCTATCGGCGTGAAAGCCATTGCGTGCGACGTTGTCGCTGGCCATTGCGATCGCCCCGCTCGACGAGTCGATGGAGGTCACATGCCCGGCGCCCGCCGACAACGCGGCTACGCTGAAGCCGCCGCTGTAGCAGTAGCAGTTCAGCACCTGCCCAAAGCCGAGCCTGCGGGTGTAGTCGGCAAATCGTCGGCGGTTGTCGCGCTGGTCCAGGTAGAAACCGGTCTTGTGGCCGTGGGCAATGTCGATCCCCAACTCCCAGCCGTGCTCGTGCAAGACCAGATTGGTTGGGCCCGACGAGCGCAGCCAGCCAGCGGTTTCTGGCATCCCCTCCAGAGCCCGGCTGCTGGTGTCGGAGCGCTCGTATAGTTTGCCCAGGCCGGTTTTCGCCAGCAGTGCGTCGGCCAGCACATCTTTCCAGCGCTGCGCACCGGCCGACAGGAATTGTGCGACCAGCGTATCGCCGTAGCGATCGACCACCAGGCCGGGAAGGCCGTCCGACTCGCCGTGCACCAGGCGCATTGCGTCGCTGGCGATGTCGAGGCGCGCCCTTGCCCCAACGGCCCGCGCGACGGCATCCGTGAAGAATGCGGCGTCGATGCGCTGCGCTTCGACGAAGCTCCAGGCACGGGCGCGAATTTTCGACGCCGGGCTGAAGGCCGCCCAGGCCAGGAACTCTCCGCTGTCGGACTCGACGCGCACCGTTTCTCCCGCGTCGGCGCTGCCGCGTGCGATCGCCGACTCGAATATCCAGGGGTGGCGGCGCCGCAGCGAGCGATCCTTGCCGGGGCGCAGTTTCAGGGTCTTCATGGCCGCGATTGTCGGCCTTGCGCCGCAAGCCCCGTGCGGATCCGCCCGTCAGGTTTGCGTCGTACCTTTGATCCGGGCGCGCGGGTGCGCCGCGTCGTAGGCCTTGGCCAGGTGCTGGAAATCAAGCCGGGTGTAGACCTGCGTTGTGCTGATGTTGGCGTGGCCTAGCAGTTCCTGCACGGCGCGCAGGTCGCTGCTTGACTGCAGCAAATGGCTGGCAAAGGAGTGGCGCAGCATGTGGGGGTGGACCGCCGCTGCCAGCCCGGCCTGCAGGCTGCGCGCCTGCAGGCGCTGCCAGACCGATTGCGCGCTCAGTCTGGTTCCGCGGCGGCCGATGAAGAGGGCAGTTTGCGCGTCTTGAGCGGCCTGCCCGCGCATCGCCAGCCAGCGTTGCAGCGCAACCATGGCCTTGCGGCCAACGGGCACCGTTCGGCGCTTGGACCCCTTGCCCAGTACATGCGCCTCGCCTTCCTGCAGGTCGACCCAGCCCCGCGCGCCCGGGCTGGCGACCGTGTCCAGGCCGGTCAGCTCGGCTACGCGAAGGCCGGAACCGTAGAGCAATTCGACGATAGCTGCGTCGCGCGCTTCCAGCCAGGCAGAAGTCGCCGGGTTGTGAAAATCCGCCAGCCGGACCGCTTCATCGACCGCCAGCGCCTTGGGCAGCGGCTTTGCCGCCTTGGGCGCGCGGATGCCCTGAGCCGGGTTTGCGCCGACCAGGGCTTCACGACCCAGCCAGGCATAAAAGCCGCGCCAGCCCGACAGGATCAGCGCGATCCCGCGCGCGCTGCGCCCCTGGGAGTGCATCTGCGCGATCCAGCGTCTGATATGCGTGGCTTCGACGGCCAGCAGACCGATGCCCGCGGCGTCGGCCAGCGCCGCGAGCCGGTGAAGGTCCAGCGCGTATAACTCCAGCGTGCGCTGTGCGAGCCGCTTTTGTACCCGCGCGTGCGTCAGGTACCGATCGCACAGTGCATCGGCTGCTGCTACGGCTTCCACCGGGCACTGGTCAGACTGCATGCTGCGCGTGCGGCGATGTTCAGCGCAGCAGTCCCAGCGCGGCGCTCGCGAGCGCGCTTATTTGCTGCAGGAATTCGGTGCCCATTCCGCTGTTGAATCGTTGCGGGTCGGGCGAGGACAGAACCAGCAGTCCAAATGCCGGGGCGGTCAGTCCGACCTCGGAAGCGGGACGCAGGGGCAGCAGGGCGATTGAAGCCGCAGCGCGCGGGTCTGCCAGCCACGATGCGGCCTCGAAGCCGGTGTTGAGGCCGCAAAAAGGCTCGCTCAGCGACGCGGCGAAGAGCTTGGCGTCGTCGCTGACATCCTGCGCAAACCCGGCCGCCAGAAACGGTGGCGCCACGCCCCAGACTTTGATCGCAACCTGTGGCATGGAGAACTGGTCCTGGATCTCTGCGGCGATCCGGGCTGGCATGGCTGCCGCATCCTTGGCCAAAAACAAGGAGCCCGCCCAGCGCAGCAGGCGGTCGGCGAGCAGCGCATTTTCGGTTCCATTGCGGATCATGTCCATCAGGCGGTGCTCGAGCAACTTGATCTTCTCGCGCAGCATCTCAGCCTGCCGCTCCTGCAGGCTGACGGCGCGCTTGCTGTGCGGGCTGCTCAGGTGGACCGACGCCAGTAACTCGGCGTGGCGCTCAAAGAAGTCGGGCGTGTTGACCAGAAAATTGGCAATGTCGTCTTCGGTAATTGGGTTGGTGAATTGGTTGGTCATAGCTGCTCGGGTAGTTCTATCTCGCCTTCAAACACATGGGTCGCCGGACCGGTCATCATGACCGGACTGCCTTCGCCTGCCCAGGAAATGCTCAGGCGTCCGCCACGGGTTGCCACGTCGACCTGCGCGTCGAGCAGACCCAGCCGTATGCCGGCGACGACGGCGGCGCAGGCCCCGGTGCCGCAGCTTAGCGTTTCGCCGGCGCCGCGCTCGTAGACCCGCAGCGCAATCTGCGTCCGGTTGATGAGCTGCATGAAGCCTGCGTTGACACGCTTCGGGAAACAAGGGTGGCCTTCGATCAGCGGTCCTGTAATCGCTACTGGGATGCGCTCCAGATCGTCGACGATGCACACTGCGTGCGGGTTGCCCATTGACAGCACCGCGACCTCGGTAGTATCGGACTGCCCCGACAGATCCAGCGGCCACAGCTGCCATGACCCGACCGTCCGGGGTCTGCGCTGTGCAGGTTCGAACGGCACCTGCTGCGGCTCGAACACCGGCTCCCCCATGTTGACCGTGACCCGTC
>CAISIP010000370.1 GCA_903885415.1 uncultured beta proteobacterium | reverse complement strand
GCGGGCACGAGCTCGCGTCGAGCCTGGGCGCGCCGCGCCGCGCGCTGACGGTGGCACTCAACGCACGCATGGTGTCGCAGGTGAAGCTGCTGATCGACTCGGTACGCAGCACGCTCGCCGCGCGCCGCATCGACGCGCCGCTGATGATCGTCAAGGGAGACGGTAGCCTCATCAATGTTGAAAGCGCGCTGCGCAGGCCGGTCGGAACCGTCCTGTCGGGACCTGCGGCGAGTGTGCTGGGCGCTTGCGCGTTAAGCGGCCAGCAGGACGCCATCGTGGCCGATATGGGCGGCACGACGACCGACATCGCGGTCGTGCGCGGTGGCCGACCCGAGCTCGGTTTTGACGGCGCGATGGTTGGCCATTGGCGTCCGATGATCGAAGCCGTGAAGGTCTACGCGATCGGCCTGGGGGGTGACAGCGAAGTGCGTTTCGGCGGCGGTGAGGGCCTGGTGATCGGTCCGCGGCGTGTCGTTCCGCTGAGCCTGCTGGTGCACGAGCACCCGCAGCTGCTGGCCGTTCTTGAGCGCCAGCAGGGCGAGTCGCCGCACGCTGGCCAGATCCGTTTTGCGCAGCGCTTGCACGCCGACGCCGCGCTGATCGCGCGGCTGCCCGACGACGAGGCGCAGGCCTGGGAGCGGCTGGCGCAGGGCCCGGTCGATATGGAGCGCGCCAACCTGCACGAGCGCGGTCTGTCGCGTGCGCTGGCCCGGCTCGAACGCAAGGGGCTCGCGATTTACAGCGGTTTCACGCCCAGCGACGCGGCGCATGTGCTGTGCATGTCGTCGCACTGGAGCCGCGAAGCGGCAGTCTTCGGTGCGCGGATCTGGGCCCGGCAGATGCGCCACCTGTACGGGCTCGGATCCTGGGCGCAGGGCGACGCGCAGGGCCCTTCGCGCCAGGTAGTCGACAAGGTGATCGCCACCATCTGCCAGAAGCTGATCGAGGCCGGGCTGAACGACGCGGGCCAGATGCACGAGGGCAATGCGGGCAAGCTGGCGACGCTGCTCACCACGATGGCGCTGCAGCGCAACGGCGCGCCGAGCGGTCCGGCGCCGGTGTTCGCACTGCAGTTCGCGCCCGGCCTGCCGCTGGTGGCCGTCGGTGCGCCCGCTGCGAGCTACTACCCCGAGGTCGCGACGGGGCTTGGCGTACGCCTGGAGCTGCCGCGCTTCGCCGAAGTGGCTAACGCGGTGGGCGCGGTACTTGCGCAGGTGTCGCAGCGGGTCCATATCACCGTCTCTCAACCGGTGCGTGGCGTGTTCAAGGTGTTCGCGCCGTCCGGCCCGGTCGACTTTCGCACGCTCGCGCCCGCTATCGCGCACGCGCAGCAGATCGCGTCCGCCGAAGCCCGTCAGCGCGCGCTCGACGCCGGCGCAGCCGACGTCACGGTCGAACTCAGCCAGCAGGATAACCAGGTGAAGAGCGACATCGACGGCGACATGTTCTTCGAAGCCCGGGTCACCGCCACCGCCTTCGGCCCGCCGCTGACCCGCTCCAGCCTGAAAGCCTAGGATGCATCGACGGCATGGGTCGCGCGCCGACCTTGAGCAAGCCCTCGCCCAGCACGGACTGCGTCTGCGCGGCGGCTTCTTGCCAACGGCGGGCGATGCGTTGCCGGCCCTGCCCAAGGGCTCGCGCGCGGCAGTGCTGAGGCTGGCTGGGCAGGTGGGCTCGGCGTGTTGGGCGGCCTTTGCCGCGTCGCCGTTTCATCGTGACGGGTTACCCGATCCGATGGACCGCTGGAGCAAAT
>CAISIP010000369.1 GCA_903885415.1 uncultured beta proteobacterium | reverse complement strand
CGATGGAAAACACTTGGCCACTGGCAAAGACCGACTCGTCACTGGCAAGATAGACCACGATAGGCGCAATCTCGTCGGCCTGCGCCAGGCGCCCCATCGGCTGGCGTGCGACGAAGTCCTTGCGCGCCTGCAATGGGTCGGGATAGCTGTTGATGCGCTCGTGCAGCGACGGCGTGTCGACGGTGCCTGGCGCGATCGCGTTGCATCGGATGCCCTGGCCGACAAAGTCCGCCGCAACGCCTTTGGTCAGACCGACCACCGCCGCCTTGCTGGCGCCATAAATAAAACGGTTGGGCAGGCCCTTGAGACTGCCGCAAACGCTGGCCATATTGATGATGCTGCCGCCATCGGCGGCGAGCATTTTTGGCAGAACCGCCTGAATCATCCAGTACTGGGCGCGCACATTAAGCGCGAAGGCAGCCTCCCAATCCGCGTCGGTCGCTTGCAGGATGCTGCCGTTGTGCACGACACCGGCGCAATTGAACAGCACGTCGAGCCTGGGCAAGGTGTCGGTCAGCCGCACGATCGCCGCCTTGTCGAGCACATCCAGCACGGCCGTTCGGACATTGGCGATGCCTGCGAATCGGTCAAGCAGGACCGGGTCGCGATCGGTCGCCAGCACCTGCGCCCCCTCACGCGCCATCGCCAGCGCGCTGGCGTACCCAATCCCCTGGCCCGCCGCTGTGATCAGCGCGGTTTTTCCCTTTAATCGCATCGCATCTCCTGGTGAGTTCATGGCTGGAATCCAGCCGGATCAGGGTTTCGCCCGATACCTGCGCGGAATATTTGACCCGATTATCGATTAGCCTTGGCACCTACCCGTCCATCGCCTGGCCTTGGCGGCCCTGCCTACCGCGCTTCGAGAAATGCCATGACACCTTTCATTCGCCTTCACAGCGCCGACGACGTGCTGATTGCACGCTCACAATTGGTCGGAGGTGCCCGTGTGGAGTCGGTCACCGCCCGGGGACTGATTCCTGCCGGCCACAAAATCGCGGCGCACGCCATCGCCGCTGGTGACCCGGTGCGGCGCTATAACCAGATCATCGGCTTTGCCAGCCAGGCGATCGGAGCCGGCGAGCATGTGCACACGCACAACCTCTGCATGGGAGAGGCCAAGGGCGACTTCGCGCGCGACTATGCGATTGGCGCCGATCTCAAACCGTCAGCGCCGACGCGATCGGCGAGCTTCATGGGCTACCGGCGCAGCGATGGCCGGGTGGCGACGCGCAATTACATCGGTGTGCTGTCATCGGTGAACTGCTCGGCCACCGCCGCACGCGCCATCGCCGACCGGTTCTCGCGCCAGAACCATCCACAGGCGCTGGCGGACTTCCCCCATGTCGACGGCGTCGTCGCGCTGACCCACGGCAGCGGTTGCGGCATGGATGGCGAGGGCCTGGGCCTGCGGGTCCTGCAGCGCACGCTGGCGGGCTATGCGACGCACGCCAACTTCGCGGCGGTGCTGGTGGTGGGACTGGGATGCGAGTCCAACCAGATCAACGCCTGGCTGGCCCGCAGCAGCCTGCGAGAAGGCGACAGCCTCAAGGTGTTCAATATCCAGGACAGTGGCGGAACACGCAAGACGGTTGAAAAGGGCGTGGCGCTGATCCGGGAACTGCTGCCGCTGGCCAATCAAAGCCGGCGCCAGCCCTGCGACGCGTCTCACATCACGATCGGCCTGCAATGCGGTGGCTCGGACGGCTACAGCGGCATCAGCGCCAATCCGGCCCTTGGCGCAGCAGTCGACCTGCTGGTTGACCACGGCGGCAGCGCCATCCTGTCGGAAACGCCCGAAATCTATGGCGCGGAGCACCTGCTGACCCGACGCGCAGTGCGCCCCGATGTGGCGCACAAGCTGATCGAGCGCATCAAGTGGTGGGAGCATTACACGGCGGTCAACGAGGGCGAGATGAACAACAACCCGTCGCCGGGCAACAAGGCTGGAGGGCTGACGACGATCCTGGAAAAATCGCTCGGCGCGGTGGCCAAGGGCGGAACGAGCAACTTGCAGGCGGTCTACGAATACGGCGAGGCGGTAGACACCAGGGGCTTCGTTTTCATGGACACGCCGGGCTACGACCCGGTCAGCGCCACCGGGCAGGTGGCCGGCGGCGCCAATATGATCTGCTTCACCACCGGGCGCGGATCGGCCTATGGCTGCGCGCCATCGCCTTCGCTCAAGCTGGCGACCAATACCAGGCTGTGGCAGCGCCAGGAAGACGACATGGACATTAATTGCGGCGAGATCGTCGACGGCACCGCATCGGTCGCGCAGATGGGTGAAAAGATCTTCGAACTCGTATTGGCGACCGCTTCGGGCCGGCTGAGCAAGAGCGAGCAGCATGGCTACGGCCAGAATGAATTCGTTCCCTGGCAGCTCGGCGCGGTGATGTAGGAAAGGCTCCCGATGGACAAAACCATACCGGTAGAACGACTGCAAAGGCAGGTCGTGGCTGTGCTTCGCGCAGCAGGCAGCAGCGGGCCGGAGGCCGACAAGGTCGCGGCCAATCTGATCCTCGCTAACCTCAGCGGGCACGACTCGCACGGGGTCGGCATGCTGCCACGCTATGTCGACGCGGTGCTTGAAGGCGGGCTCAAGCCCGATGCGGGAGTACGTGTACAACTCGATATCGGCAGCATGCTCACGCTCGACGGTCAGCGCGGCTATGGCCAGGTGGTCGGCGAGCAGGCCATGCACATGGGCATGGAGCGTGCTCGGCAGCACGGCAGTTGCATCATGGCGCTGGGCAATGCGCACCACCTGGGTCGCATCGGCCACTTCGCCGAGATGGCGGTGGCGCAGAATCTGGTGTCGCTGCATTTCGTAAACGTGCTGTCGCGCCCGGTGGTCGCGCCGTGGGGTGGGGCCGACGGCCGATTTGGCACCAACCCCTGCTGCATCGGGATACCGCTGGCCGGCAGGACGCCATTTATTCTGGACTTCGCAACCAGCCGCGTCGCGCAGGGCAAGATGCGCGTGGCGCACAACAAGGGGCTACGGGTCGAGCCCGGAACGCTGATCGACGCGCAGGGCCACCCGAGCACCGACCCCGGCGTGGTGGTCGTTGCGCAGACCCGGCCGCCAGGGGCTGCGGCGGGCGGCGCGCTGTTCGGCGCCCTGATGACTTTCGGCGAGCACAAGGGCTACGGCATGGCCGTAGCCTGCGAGTTGCTGGGCGGCGCCCTGACCGGCAGCGGCACCTGGCACCAACCCACCAGCGAAGCGCGCGCCGTCGTCAATGGCATGTTAACGATACTGATCGATCCCGCCAAGTTGGGCACACAGACCACCTTCGAGCAGGAGGCATCGGCGTTCATCGACTGGCTGCAGTCTGGACCGGTCGCGCCGGGTTTCGACGCTGTGCGGATCGCCGGCGACCCCGAGCGCGCGATGCGCGCGCAGCGCAGCGCAGGCGGCATCGAGGTCGACCAGCAGACCTGGCAGGAGATCGTCGATGCGGGACTCAAAGTCGGCGTCACGCTCTGACCCCAGCGTCCCGCAGGGACGCCCGCGCGCGGTCCTACAGCATCAACGCGAGGCTGGCTTCGAGATGCTCCGAGGGCAGGCGCTTGAAGCCCGAGCGCGCGAAGCGGTGCAGGCGGCCCAGTGCGAATGAGGTCAGCAGCGCGGCACGAACATGCGCATCGACCGAGGGCATCGTCGACCCGCTGGCATCGGCGCTCAGGCGCAGACCCTGGCGCAACGTCGCCTCTATTTTTTCGAAAAACTGGTTCATGCGCTGCTGCAAGCGCTCGTTCTCGAATACCAACGCGTCACCAACCATCACCCGCGTCATGCCGGGATTTTTTTCGGCAAATTGCAGCAGCATGGCCACCACCTTGCCCGCCTGCCGCGCGCCAGACCCCGGGTCGGCGAGGTCCGCCCCCTGCTCGCGATCGGAAATCTGGTTGGCAAGCGAAAAAACACTTTGCTCGATGAAATCGATCAAGCCTTCGAACATCTGCGCTTTGCTGGCGAAGTGGCGGTAGAGCGCCGCCTCGCTGACATCCAGCCGCGCGGCCAGCGCCGCAGTGGTGATCCGGTCGGTCGCCGGTTGCTCCAGCATCGCCGCCAGAGCCTGCAGGATCTGAACCCGTCGCTCGCCCGGCTTGGGCCTCTTTCGCACCACAGCGGGCGCCCTGCTTCCGGAATCGGTGTCGCTGAGGCGGGTGGGTTCGTCGGGCATGGTGGCGCAAATCGGCTTTTTTTATTCTCTCACAGCGCGCATCAGGGTTTTTCCGGGGCT
>CAISIP010000368.1 GCA_903885415.1 uncultured beta proteobacterium | reverse complement strand
CAGCACGGGCCGCACGCTGGCGGTCGTTGGCGAATCCGGTTGCGGCAAGTCGACGCTCGCGCGCATGGTCGCGCTGATCGAGTCGCCGGCCGCCGGCAGCCTGCGACTCGGTGGCGTCGATGTGCGCAACGCCTCGGAGCCGCAGCGCAAGGCGCTGCGTCGCTCGGTGCAACTGGTCTTCCAGAATCCCTACGGGTCGTTGAACCCACGCAAGAAGGTCGGCGCGATCCTGGAGGCGCCGCTGGAGATCAACACCGACCTGGACGCCGCGGCGCGCATGGAACGCGCGCGCAGCATGCTCGCGCTGGTTGGCCTGCGCCCGGAACATTACGGGCGCTATCCGCACATGTTCTCGGGCGGACAACGCCAGCGCATCGCGATCGCACGCGCGCTGATCCTCAAACCCGCCCTGCTGGTCGCCGACGAACCGGTGTCGGCGCTCGATGTGTCGATACAGGCGCAGGTCCTCAACCTGCTAGCCGACCTGCAGCAGGAACTGGGACTGGCCTACCTGTTCATCTCGCACGACTTGGGTGTGGTGCGCCATATCGCGCACGATGTGCTGGTGATGTACCTGGGCCACACCGTCGAACAGGGCGACAAGGGCGCGATATTCTCCCGCCCGCTGCACCCGTACACCAAGGCGCTGCTGGCCTCTACACCGGGTCTAGTAGGTAGCGATGTGGCAGTGCCGCGCACGGTGCTCAAGGGCGAACTGCCGTCACCGCTGAACCCGCCTGCAGGATGCGTTTTTTCGACCCGCTGCCCGCAAGCCGGTGACCGCTGCCGCGCCGAGCGCCCGGTGCTGCGCGAATTCCTCGGGCGCCAGGTGGCCTGCCATTTTGCCGAGTAGTCGGCCGTCCCTTTAACCCGATCCAGAGCCCGATCCCGAGCCGACGCCCACGCGATCTTTTTCCACAACCGCTGCAAAGCAGCATCAACCCCAAGGAGTCCACCCCATGAGCCTATCCTATTCCGGCCGCAAACCGGTCAAGCGTGCGTTGCTGTACGCGTTGGCGCTGCCCGCGCTGATGGCGCTGGCGCCCGTCTGCGCCAAGACCCTCGTGTATTGCTCGGAGGGAAGCCCCGAGAACTTCTATCCGGCGATCAACACCACCGGCACCTCCTTTGACGCCAACAGCCAGATCTACAGCCGGCTGGTCGACTTTGAGCGCGGCAGCACCACGGTGGTTCCCGGCCTGGCCGAGCGATGGACCGTATCGCCCGACGGCAAGGAGTACACCTTCTTCCTGCGCAAGGGCGTGAAGTGGCACAGCAACAAGAATTTCAAACCCACGCGCGACATGAACGCCGACGACATCATCTTCGCGATTGAGCGCCAGTGGAAAGAGGACAACCCCTACTTCAAGGTTACCAGCGCCAACCACAGTTATTTCGGCGACATGGGCATGGACAAGCTGATCAAGTCGGTCGACAAGGTCGACGCGATGACGGTCAAAATCACGCTCAACAAGTCCGACGCGCCCTTCCTGTCAGGCTGGGCGATGGAATACGCCGGCGTTCAGTCCAAGGAATACGCTGACGCGATGCTCAAGGCCGGAACGCCCGAGAAGATCGACCAGGAGCCGATTGGCTCGGGTCCTTTTTACCTGGTGCAGTACCAGAAGGACGCGATCATCCGCTACAAGGCCTTTCCCGAGTATTACGCCGGCAAGGCCAAGATTGACGACCTGGTGTTCGCGATCACGCCCGACGCGTCGGTACGCTGGGCCAAGCTGCAAAAGGGCGAGTGCCATGTGATGCCCTACCCCAACCCGGCGGACCTCGACGCGATGCGCAAGGACCCCAAAGTCACCGTGCTCGAACAGGCCGGCCTGAACGTCGGCTACCTGGCCTACAACACGACCAAGAAGCCTTTTGACGATGTGCGGGTTCGCAAGGCGATCAACATGGCGATCAACAAGCAGGCCATCATCGACGCGGTCTACCTCAGCAGTGGCGTCGCGGCCAAGAACCCGATACCGCCGACCCAGTGGTCCTACAACAACGCGATCAAGGACGACCCCTTCGATCCGGCCGCCGCGCAAAAACTGCTGGCGGCAGCGGGACTGCCCAACGGGTTCACCACCGACCTGTGGGCGATGCCGGTGCAGCGGCCCTACAACCCGAACGCCAAGCGCATCGCCGAACTGATGCAGGCTGATCTGGCCAAGATCGGCGTCAAGGCCGAGATCAAGAGCTTCGAATGGGGCGAGTACCGCAAACGCATGCAGGCCGGCGAGCACCAGATGGGCATGCTGGGCTGGACCGGCGACAACGGTGACCCGGACAACTTCCTGCACACGCTGCTGGGCTGCGACGCCGCCAAGTCCAACGGCTCGAACGTCGCGAAATTCTGCTTCCAGCCCTTTGAAGACCTGGTGCTAAAGGCCAAGACCATCACCAACACCGCAGAACGCACCAAACTCTACGAGCAAGCGCAGGTGGTATTCAAGGAACAAGCGCCCTGGTTCACCATCGCGCACGCGGTGCAGCTCAAGCCGATGCGCAAGGAAGTCATCGACTTCAAACTGAGCCCCTTCGGCCGTCATAACTTTTACGGCGTCGATATCAGGGAATAAGCCGCAGGCTTGCTGCTACAGGGCACATAAGCCGGGGGATGCCGGCTTGATTTATCGCCCGGTAACGGAACCATAAAAAAGCGGGCCGAAGCCCGCTTTTTTACTGGATAAGACCGATTACTTGATCTTGTCGCAGGCCGCTTTTTGCTCAGCGGTCTTTGTTGCGAGCTTGTCGCACTCTGCCTTGGTGGTCGGCGCGGCAGCAAACGCAGAAAAGGACAAAGCCGCGAAAGCAGCAGCGATCACACCAACGAATACTTTACGCATAGGAGCTCCTAAATATTTAAGTTTGAAAACCGTCCTACTGGACAGGGAAAGTATAGCCAACTGGCGCATGCAGTCTCCTCCCGGGGAATCTTCTGCAGAAACCACCCCCGCCCAATTTGGGGGCAACACCATAACGCATGGTCCGACAAAACGGTTGACAAGCAGCCGGGCCGACCGGCCCATGCGGTGACCCTCGGGCTATTTCCGGGCCTGTAGCGCCGAGCGGGTGATCGCCGACAGCGTGCCGCGGGTGGTGATGACCTCCGGGTCCAGTGCGACTTCAATCAGCGTTCCTTGCGCGCGCGCCAGCGCCGCCAGCAGTTGGGGTTCGAACTCGGACGTCATGGTGATCTTGACGCCCTCGTAGCCGTAGGCGCGCGCCAGCGCGGCGAAGTCGGGGTTGCGCAACTGGGTGCCGGCCGGACGCAGCGGGTAGTCGCGCTCTTGATGCATGCGGATGGTTCCGAACATGCTGTTGTTGAGCAGCACGATGATGCTCTTGGCACCGTACTGCGCCGCGGTGGCCAATTCCTGCCCGTTCATCAGGAAGTCGCCGTCACCGGCCATCGTCAGAACGGTCCGCCCGGTGCACAGCGCCGCTGCGATTCCCGCCGGAACACCGTAGCCCATCGCGCCGTTGGTCGGCGCGAGCTGCGTCCTAAAACCCTTTGCAAGGCCATGGTGCTTGAAGAACCGGTGCACCCAGCTGGCGAAGTTGCCCGCCCCATTGGTGAGAACCGCGTCCGGTGGCAGGTGCTTTTGCAGCGTGGCGACGATAGCCGGCATGTCGATATCGCCGGGCAGGGCATGAGGCTGCATATTCGCCTGGTAGTCGGCGTTGCAGCCGCGCGCCCAGTCCTCCCAGGCCACCATGGCGGGGGCGCTCAGCACTTCGAGCGAGCGCGCTGCCGCGTTCATGCTCGCGTTGATCGCCAGGTCAGCCTGATAAACCCGGTTGAGTTCTTCGGCGCTGGCATGGATGTGGACCAGCTTTTGCCGCGGCCGCGGCAACTGCAGCAGGCTGTAGCCGCCGGTTGTCATTTCGCCCAGACGCGGCCCGATGGCGATGATCAGGTCGCTGTCGCGCACCCGCTGCGCGAGCCTGGGATTGATGCCGATTCCCACGTCGCCCGCGTACAGCGGGTGGTGGTTGTCAAAGGTGTCCTGAAAGCGAAAGGCGTTGCCCACCGGCAAGTTCCAGTTCTCGGCGAAGCGCTGCAGCGCCTGCGCCGATGGCACCGTCCAGCCGCCGCCGCCGGCGATCACCAGCGGACGCTGCGACGCCAGCAGCATCTCGCGCAGCGTGCGCAAGGAGCCGGGGTCGCTCCAGGCCTGAACCGCATCGACCCGCGCCAATGCGCTAGGAAAAGCGCCGCTGACCGGGTCCGGCAGCAGCGCGGACGCCAGCATGTCTTCGGGAAGCACCAGCACCACCGGTCCGGGGCGTCCGTTCATCGCCGTCGCAAAAGCCCGCGCCACATACTCGGGAATCCGCGCCGCGTCGTCGATGCGCTCCACCCGCTTGGCCATGCCCTTGGTGCTGGGGCCGAAGAAACTGCAGAAGTCCACCTCCTGGAAGGCTTCACGGTCGCGGGTATTGGCGGCGACGTCGCCGACAAACAGCAGCATCGGCGTCGAGTCCTGGTAAGCGGTGTGTACGCCGATGGAAGCGTTGGTCGCGCCGGGACCACGGGTTACAAAGCACACGCCCGGGCGTCCGGTGAGCTTGCCGTGCGCTTCGGCCATGAAGGCCGCGCCACCCTCTTGCCGGTTGATGATGAAGCGAATCCGGTCGGCATGCAAATGAAAGCCGTCGAGCACCGCCAAATAGCTTTCGCCCGGAACGCCAAATGCATGGGTTACACCCTGGGCAATCAGGCATTCGACGAGAAGATGGCCGGCAATTTTTTGGGTCATGGTGGCTTGGTGCGCCTTGGCGCTGTCAGGGTGGGGCCGCGTGCTGCGGTAATTCCGGGCTCAGCCCGGCGCGGGCGGACCGATGCGGCGGCCAACGCCCAGCGCCACCAACGCGCTCAGCAGCATGAGCACGGCGGCGGCGAAAAAAGTCAGGCTGTACAGGCCCCGGTCCATCAGCATGCCGAAGGCCACCGGCGCAATCGCAAAGCCCACGTCCAGGCCCGAGTAGACCATTCCGTACACCCGTCCGGTGGCGCCAGCGGGCGTCGCCCTCTTGATCATCATGTCGCGTGAAGGCCCCCCGATGCCAATGGCAAAGCCGGTCGTCGCCAAGACGGCCATGGTGCCGGTGGCATCCAGCACCGCGCTCGCGCACAGCAACAGGCATCCCGTCGCCGCCGCCATGCAGCTGGCCACCACCTTATCGCTGTGCAGCGTGCGCGCAGCGACGAAGCCGCCCGCCAGCATGCCGGCCGCGGCACACAGGCTGTAGGCGCTCAGCGTCATGGAGGCCGCCTCGAATGGCACACCATGCAGCGCCTTGAGCAGCGGTATGGCAAAGCTTTGCACCATCGCCAGCGTCATGGTCGACAGCAGGAAAAAACCGAAGCACCACCACAGGACCGGCAGCCGCATGAAAGCCAGGTCGTGCACCGGTTGCCGGGCCTCCTTGGGCTGCGCAGAATGCGTGCTGAGCTTGTCCCGGTGCACCAGCAGCAGCAGCAAGATGGCGCCGTACATCGCCGCGGCGCCCAGGTAAGCGCCACGCCAGTCGCTTAGACGCGTGGCGGCGGCGAAAAATACCGGCGCCAGCGCCCAGCCCAGGTTGCCGGTGAGGCCGTGCACGCTGAATGCATGGCCCAGGCGATGCGGCGAAACCCGCTGGTTCATGATGGTGAAGTCAACTGGATGAAAAGACGCGTTCGCCAGACCAGCGGTCGCGGCTACCAGAACCAGTAGTGCATAGCCGTCGGCCAACGACGCCAGCACGCAGGCCAGCAGCAGCAGCGCCATCGACGCGAACAATACGGGCCGCGCCCCCTTGCGATCGACCAGGAAGCCAGCGCCCGCCTGACCCAGACCCGAGACCGCAAAGTACACCGTCATCAGCAGGCCGAGTTCCGAGTAGCGCAAGCCGAATTCGTGCACGAAGACGGGGAACATCAACGGCAGCAGCAGGTGGGAAAAATGCGACGCGGCGTGCGCCAGTCCGACCAACCCCACAATGGCGGCGTCCTGGCGCATCGGCACGCTGGCGGCGAGGGTAGCAGTGTTCATTCCCCCTATGGTAAACGCCACCGACCTACCGGCCGGCGCTGCGTCGGCAGCGCCGCTCAGTGCACGACGCGCTCGAAGCTGAACTCACCCGGCGCGCGTATCGGGTCCACGTCGACCGGTATCACCGACTTGGGCAGGAACCGCCCTTCGAGCAGCAGCTTGGACAGCGGATTTTCGATCCGCTGCTGGATCGCGCGCTTGAGCGGTCTGGCGCCAAACAAGGGGTCGAATCCCACCTTGGCAATCTCGGCCAGCGCAGCCGGCGACACCTGCAGTTCGAGATCCATCTTGGCCAGCCTTTCCTGCAGCACCTTGATCTGTATGGCGGCGATCGCCTCAATGTGCTGGGCGTCCAGCGCATGGAACACCACCGTCTCGTCTATACGGTTGATGAACTCGGGTCGGAAATAGTTCTTTAGCTCGGCCGTGACCGCCTCCTTGATGTCCTCGCTGTCACGCCCGACCATGCTCTGAATGATCGGCGAGCCGATGTTGCTGGTCATCACGATGACGGTATTTTTGAAGTCCACCGTGCGCCCCTGCCCGTCGGTCAGGCGGCCGTCGTCCAGAACCTGCAGCAGGACGTTGAAGACATCCGGATGCGCCTTCTCGATCTCGTCGAGCAGCAGTACGCTGTAGGGCTTGCGCCGGACCGCCTCGGTCAGGGTGCCGCCTTCCTCGTAGCCCACATAGCCGGGCGGCGCCCCGATCAGCCGGGCCACCGAATGCTTCTCCATAAACTCGCTCATGTCGACCCGGACCAGATGGTCCTCAGAGTCGAACAGAAAACCCGCCAGTGCCTTGCACAGCTCGGTCTTTCCAACGCCAGTCGGGCCCAGGAACAGGAAGGAACCGGTCGGACGGTTGGGGTCGCCCAGCCCAGCGCGCGAACGGCGGATCGCGTTGGCGACCGCAGCGATCGCCTCGACCTGCCCGACCACGCGTTGGTGCAATTTGTCTTCCATCTGCAGCAGCTTGTCGCGTTCGCCCTGCATCAGCTTGGACACCGGTATGCCGGTAGCACGCGCGACCACTTCGGCGATTTCCTCGGCGCCGACCTGCGTCCGCAACAGCCGCGGCGTGTCGCCCGAGCCTTTGGACGCCTCCTTGGCCTGCGCGTCTTTGAGCTGGCGCTCGAGCTCGGGCAGCTTGCCGTACTGCAGCTCGGCGACCTTGTTGTACTCGCCTTTGCGCGTCAGTCCGTCGATCTGCTGGCGCAACTGCTCGATCGCCTCGCGCACCTGCGCGCTTCCCTGCGCCTGCGCCTTCTCGGCCTTCCAGATTTCGTCCATGTCGGCAATTTCTTTTTGCAGCTTGGCGATCTCGACCTCGATCAGGCCAAAACGCTTTTGCGACGCCTCGTCCTTTTCACGGCGCACCGACTCGCGCTCGATCTGCAACTGGATCAGCCGGCGGTCGAGCCGGTCCATCACCTCGGGTTTGGAATCGATCTCTATTTTTATTTTGGCCGCGGCCTCGTCAATCAGATCGATGGCCTTGTCGGGCAGGAAGCGGTCGGTGATGTAGCGATGGCTGAGTTCGGCGGCGGCAACGATGGCTGGGTCGGTGATGTCCACGCCGTGGTGAACTTCGTACTTTTCCTGCAGACCGCGCAGGATCGCGATGGTCGCCTCCACCGTGGGCTCGCCGACCAGAATCTTCTGAAACCGGCGCTCCAGCGCAGCGTCTTTTTCGATGTATTTGCGGTATTCGTCCAGCGTGGTCGCGCCGACGCAGTGCAGCTCGCCGCGCGCCAGCGCCGGCTTGAGCATATTGCCCGCGTCCATCGCGCCCTCCGCCTTTCCCGCCCCCACCATGGTGTGCAGTTCATCGATGAAGACGATCGTCTGGCCCTCGTCCTTGGCCAGATCCTTGAGCACATTTTTCAGACGCTCCTCGAACTCGCCCCGGAACTTCGCGCCCGCCAAGAGGGCCGCCATGTCGAGCGAGAGGACGCGTTTGCCTTTGAGCGATTCGGGCACCTCGCCAGCGACAATACGCTGCGCCAGCCCTTCGACGATGGCGGTCTTTCCCACGCCAGGCTCACCAATCAGAACCGGGTTGTTCTTGGTGCGGCGCTGCAGCACCTGAATCGCCCGGCGAATTTCGTCGTCGCGTCCGATAACCGGGTCGAGCTTGCCCATGCGGGCGCGTTCGGTCAGGTCGATGCAGTATTTTTTGAGCGACTCGCGCTGGTCCTCGGCATTGGCGTTGTCGACATTCTGGCCACCACGGACCGCATCAATGGCGGACTCCAGCGACTTGCGCGTCAGGCCGCTGTCACGCGCGATGCGTCCGATGTCGGTCTTGCTGTCGCACACCGCGAGCAGGAACAACTCACCGGCGACGAACTGGTCGCCGCGCTTGATGGACTCCTTTTCGGCCGCCTGGATCAGACTCACCATGTCGCGCCCAACCTGGACCTGCTCGTGGCCTTGCACCTGTGGCAGCTTCTTCATCGCCGCCTGCGCCTCCTGCAACAGGCCGGCAACATTCACGCCAGCGCGCTGCAGCAAGGCCTTGTTGCCGTCGTCCTGGCGCAGCATGGCGACGAGCACGTGGCTGGGCTCTATGAAGGCATGGTCGTTCGCCAAGGCCAGCGTCTGCGCCTCGCCCAAGGCTTCCTGAAATTTGGTCGTGAGTTTGTCGATGCGCATGAAGAGGTCTCCGGGTTGCTTCCCACTTTGGGCGCCCGGTCGGGCTTTTCAAGGCCCGGTGGGCTTGACTAGAATCAGGGGCATGGATGTCCACCAACTCTCGATTGCCTTTGTCGCCGAGCAGGACCGTCTTCTCGCGCGGGTGAACACGCGCGAGGGCCAGGAACTGCAGTTCTGGCTCACGCGGCGCATCGCGCTGGGACTGGCGCCGCTGATGGACCGGTTGCTGATAGAACAGGTGGCTCGCCAGGGTGGTCCGGCGACCTCGCATCTGGCATCGCTCGACGCGCTCTCCAAGAAGGCGATGGCCGATTTTCAACGCAGCGACTCGCTCAGGGGGGCCGATTTCGCGACCCCTTACCAGCCATCGGGCGACAGCAAGCCCCTCTTCGACACGGCGCTGTTAGTGACCGATCTGAATGTGACGCCCAAAGGCAAGAGCGCGGTGCACATGCAGTTCGTCGAAAAGCTACCCGGCTGCGATGGACAGCGCAGCTTCGAGATGGCGCTGCAGGACCAGATGGTCTACGCCTTTGTTCACCTGCTCGAGGTCGCCATCGCAAGCGCGCAATGGTGCGAGCCGGCGGCGAGCGCCGCAGCCAGCCCTGCCGGTGCGCACGACGGCGAAAAGCCGCAGTACCTGAACTGAGGCGAGCGGGGCCAGCGCTATTCGGCGGTGATGCCGTTGCGCTTGATGACAGCGCCCCAGCGCGGAAAGTCCTTGCCCACCACCACACCCAGTTCTTCGGGCGTCGAGGCACTGGCGTCGAGCCCGGCGCGCCCTAGCGCGTCGCGCACTTCGGGCAGCTTGAGGATCGCCGCGAGCTCCTGATGCAGCCGCCCGAGCACCGGCGCCGGCGTCTTGCCGGGGGCGAAAAACGCGTACCACATGTCGACCTCGACGCCCTTGGCGCCTAGTTCTTCCATCGTGGCCACCGTCGGTGCGACCGGATGGCGCTTCGGGCTGCCGACGGCGAGCGCGACCAGGCGGCCCGAGTTCACGAAGCCCTGTGCCACGTGCACGGGCAAAAAGCCGACCATCAACTCGCCCGATAGCAGGTCCTGGGTATAGCCGGCGGTGCCACGGTAGGGAACGTGCAGCATGAACAGCTGCGCCTGCGCCTTGAACAGCTCCATCGCCATATGGTGCGGCGTTCCGATTCCCGGCGAGCCGTAGTGGATGGAGCCGGGCTTGGCGCGCGCACGGGCCAGCAGTTCGGCCATCGACTTGATGCCGGACTTGGGACTTGCCACCAGCATCAGGGTTCCATAGGCCGCCATCGACACCGGCGCGAAGTCCTTCACCGGGTCGAACGGAACCTGCTTGTACAGCTGCGAGGCCATCAGCATGGTGTTGGCGCCCATCAGCAGCGTGTAGCCGTCGGGGTTGGCCTTGGCGACCACGTCGGTGCCGATGTTGCCGCTGGCGCCGGGCATGTTCTGCACCACGACCGGCTGACCGAGCCGCTCGCTCAGGCGCGGCGACACCGTTCGCGCGATCGTGTCCATGCCGGTTCCTGGCGTGAACGGGACGATCAGCCGGATCGTCTGCGCCGGCCACTGCTGCGCCATCGTGAACGGGGCCAGCACGCAGCAGGCGGCTGTCAACAGCGCGCGAAAAAGAATGGATTGCATGGATGGATCTCCTTGAAACGGGAACCGTGTGAAACGGCGGATACGACTGGATGCCCTACCGGGCGACGCCCAGCAGGCTATCGAGCAGTTCGGGCTGCGCGCCGAGCGCAGCGGCGCTGCCCGCGTGGACCACCGTGCCGCGGTCCAGGACGGCGACGCTGTCGGAAATAGCCAGCACGGCCTGTGGGTGCTGTTCGACGATGATGGCGCTCAGGCCCTCGTCGCGGGTGATGCGCCGAATCGCACGTAACAACTCCTCGACGATGATGGGCGCCAGGCCTTCGAGTGGCTCGTCGAGCAGCAACAGGCGCGGGTTGAGCACCAGCGCGCGGCCGACCGCGAGCATCTGCTGCTCGCCGCCGGAGAGTTGCGTGCCCAGATTGCCCTTGCGCTCGGCCAGCCGCGGAAACATCGCGTACACCCGCTGCGGGTCCCAGGGCGCACAGCGCGCACCGGGCCGCGCTGGCCGCTGCACCGCGCTCAAGTTCTCGTGCACCGTAAGCGATTTGAAAATATTGCGTTCCTGCGGAACCCAGCCAATGCCGGCTGCGGCGCGCTGGTGCGAGGGCATGCGGTGCAGCGCCGCCGCGCCGAGCATGATGCGCCCGGCATGCATGCGCGTCGCACCGACCAGCGTGTTGATCAGCGTCGTCTTTCCGGTTCCGTTGCGCCCCAGCAGCGCCAGCGTATGGCCCTCGGCCAGCGACAGCGACACGTCGTGCAGGACGACGGCCTCGCCGTATCCCGCGCTGAGCGAGTCGATCTGCAGCAGTTCAGCCATGCCGGGCCCCGATCGCCGCGCTGGCGTCGCCCTGGCCGAGATACACCGCCCGGACCCTGGGATCGTTGGCGATGCTGGCCGGATCGCCTTCGGTCAGGACCGCACCGTTGACCATCACGGTCATGCGACTGGCGAAGCTGAACACCAGATCCATATCGTGCTCGATCAACAGCACCGACACTTCGGCGGGGAGCGCGGCGACGGTTTGCAGCAGTTCCTCGCGCTGTCCCGCTGGCACTCCGGCGACCGGTTCGTCGAGCAGCAGCACGCTCGGCTCGCAAGCCAGCGCGATGGCTATCTCCAACAGCCTGCGCTTGCCGTAGGCGAGCAACTCGGTTCGCTGGTGCATCACATCGGCAAGATGAAACTGCTGCAGCAGCTCGTCACAGCGCCGGGCGATGTCGCCGCGCCCGCTTCCCAACGGCTTCCACCAGCGCGCGCCCTGGCCGCGCCGCTGCGCGACCGCCATCGCCAGCGTCTGCAAGGGCGTCATCGCGTTGAACAGTTGGTTGATCTGAAAGGTGCGCACCAGGCCGCGCTGCACCCGTTGGTGCGGCGCCATCCGGCTGATGTCCTGCCCGAGCAGGCTGATACTGCCGGCGCTGGGCTCCAGGACGCCGGTCAGCAGGTTGATCAGCGTGGTCTTGCCAGCGCCGTTAGGACCGATCAACGCGTGGCGCGCGCCGCGCTTGAGCTCGAGCGTCACGTCGTCCGTGGCGGTGATGCCGCCAAAGCGCTTGACCAGTCCCCGCGCAGCCAGCACGGTATCCGCCGCCCACGCCGTCATGGCCGGCTCCGGCCCCACCAGGTCCAGGGCCTGATCAGCCGCTCGCGGCCCGTCATCACCAACACGACCAGGAACAGACCGATCCAAAAGGTCCAGTACTGTGGCGTCACGGCCGATAGCAGCGCGTGCATGATTTTGAACACCACCGCGCCGACCACCCCGCCGTACAACCAGCCGGTGCCGCCGATGACCAGCAGCAGCATCACGTCGGCGGAGCGGTGAAAATCAAACACGTCGAGCGATGCAAAGCCAGTGGTCTGCGCCAGCAAGGCTCCGGCTGCGCCGGCGATCACCGCAGCGATGGTATAGACGCTGGCCAGCCTGGCGCTGACCGGTATGCCGATGGCCATGGCACGCAGTCGGTTGTCACGCACCGCCATCAGCGTGGCACCAAAGGGCGAGTAGACCAGGCGCCGTAGCACGATAAACAGGGTGAACGTGACGCACAGCGAGTAGTAGGCGGCAGTCATTCCGGACAGGCCAAACTCGAAGCGCCCGAGCAACGGCGCCATCACCACGCCCTGCAACCCGTCCGCGCCACCCGTCAGCCAGGACATTTGGTTCGCCAGTTCAAGCAGGATCAGCGCCACGCCGAGCGTCACCATCAGCCGTGTCAGGTCGGTGCCGCGCAAGATGCTCAGGCTGCATACAGCGCCCAGCACGCTGCACACCGCCATCGCGAACAGCAAGCCCGACAGGGGGTCGGGCAGCACCCACTTGGCAAACAGCGCCGCCGCATAGGCACCCATGCCAAAGAACGCTGCGTGTCCCAGTGACACGATTCCGGTAAAACCCAAAATCAGGTCGAGCGAAATCGCGAACAAAGCAAACACCGCTATCTCATTGATCATCAACGCATGGCTGGGAAGGGCAGCCGGCGCGGCAAACGCCAACAGCCACAACACCGGCTCCCAGGGTCTGATGCGCGACAGACCGCGCAGCGCATCCAAGGCCCGGCCACTCATTTGGCGCCGACCCGCACAAACAGGCCCTGCGGGCGCCAGACCAGAATCAGGATCATCAGGCTGTACACGATGAATGCGCCCAGCTTGGGTATGTAGTACTTGCCGGCGACGTCGGCGATGCCAAGCAGCAGCGCGGCCAGCAGCGGACCGGTGATCGACGATGTACCGCCCACGGCCACGACGATCAGGAAATAGATCATGAACTTGAGCGGGAAGCTCGGGTCTAGCCCCAGCACCTCGGCGCCCAGCGCACCGCCCAACCCGGCGAGCCCCGATCCAACGGCAAAGGTGGGGAGAAAGACCCTGTTGACATGGATGCCCAGACCGGCGGCGACGCGCTGGTCGTCGACCGACGCGCGCAGGCGACTGCCAAAGCGCGTCTTCGCCAGGGCGTACTGCAGCGCCACCGTGAGCGCGGCGCACACGCCGATGATGAACAACCGGTAGTGACCCATTCCGAGAATCCAGTCGCCGCTGCCGATTTCAGTGCGCCCGCGCAGCCAGTCGGGCAACTGGATGATCTGCTGGGTGGAGCCGAGAAAATAGTCGGTTCCTGCGACGGCCATGAAGGTCAGCCCGATCGAGAAGAGCACCTGATCCAGATGCGGCTTGGCGTACATCGGCCGGTACAACGTGCGCTCCAGCAGGGCGCCCAGCGAAGCCGAGAACAGGAAAGCCAGCGGCAGGCACCACAGAAATGCCACGTCCAGGCGCTGCATCAGAACGACTGTCAGGTAGCCGCCGGCCATGGCAAAAGCACCATGCGCCAAGTTGATGAAATTCATCAGCCCCATGGTCACAGCCAGGCCAACGGCCAGCACGAACAGCAGCATGCCGTAGGCCACACCGTCAAACAAGATGGTCAGCATGGCGGCTGTATGAACGGCCCGCGCGGCGCGAACACTGCCCTCGTTTATTTGGCTTTGCCCGGATCCTTGACGTCCTGGATGGTGTCGAACTCGATGTTGTAGAGCTGGCCGTTTTGTTTTTCTACCTTGCGGATGTACATGTTGTGCACGACGTCGCGGGTCTGCGCGTCGATGAACATCGGTCCGCGCGGACTCTCGAATATCTGGCCCTTCATCGCCGCGAGCAGCGCGTCACCGCCGCCGACGCCCTTGCTCGCTTTCGCGGCTTCGTAGATCACCCGCATGCCGTCATAGCCGCCGACGGCCATGAAGTTAGGACGCAGCCCCGCATTGGCCTTGGTGAATGCTTCGACGAACTTCTTGTTGAGCGCCGAGGGGTGCGCAGTCGAATAGTGGTGCGTCGTGACCACGCCGACGGCCACATCGCCCATGCCGTTGAGGATGTCATCGTCGGTCACATCGCCGGTTCCGATCAAGCGGATACCAGCCTTGTCCAGGCCGCGCTCGGCGAACTGCTTCATCAGCGCTGCACCTGCGCCTGAAGGGACAAAGGCAAATACCGCGTCGGGCTTGATGTCGCGGACCTTTTGCAGGAAAGGCGCGAAGTCGGGGTTGCGCATCGGTACGCGCAGGGTGTCGGGAACCTGCCCGCCGTTGAGCAGCAGACGGTCCTTGAAATACTTTTCGGCGTCCATCCCGGGACCGTAGTCGCTGACCAGGGTGACGGCCTTCTTGATGCCGTTCTTCGAGGCCCAGTCCGCCATGCTGACCGCTGCCTGCGGCAGGGTGAAACTGGTGCGAATGATGTAGGGCGAGGCCTCGGTAATGCTCGAGGTGGCGGCAGCCATCACCACCAGGGGCGTCTTGGACTGGGTCGCGATCGGCGCCGTGGCCAGCGCCAGCGGCGTCAGGCCGAATCCTGCAAGAACCTGTACCTTGTCGTTGACGACCATTTCCTGTGCGATGCGCTTGGTCGTATCCGGCGTTCCGGCATCGTCCTTGACGATCAGCTCGACCGTTCGGCCGGCGACCTTGTCGCCGTTTTGCGCCATGTACAAGCGTGCCGCAGCCTCTATCTGTTTGCCAGTCGACGCGAAGGGGCCTGTCATGGGCAGTATCAAGCCGATTTTGAATTTGTTGTCCTGTGCAAAGACCGCGTGGCTGCACAGCGCTGCGACCGTGAGGGCGGTGATGAGGGTTCTTTTTTGCATGGTGTGATCCTAGTTTCGAAAATGACGCTTGCTACTTTAGGTGAAATGCGGGATTGCGCCGGTCTGGCGCTATTTGCCCGACTTGGCCGGATCCTTGACGTCCTTGAGAACGTCAAATTCGATGTTGTACAGCTGTCCGTTGACCCGCTCCACCCGCCGCACATACACGTTTTGAACAATATCGCGCGTCTGCGCGTCGATATAAATCGGCCCGCGCGGGCTTTCGAAAATCTGGCCCTTCATCGCGTTGACCAGCGCTTCTCCATCACCCGCGCCCTTGGTTGCTTTGACCGCCTCATAGATGACGCGCATGCCATCGTAAGCGGCGACGCCAAAAAAGTTCGGCCGGATCCCCTTGCTCTGCTGCATGAAGGCGGCGACGAATTTCTTGTTCGCCGGCGAATCGTGCGCCACCGAATAAGGGTGCGAGGTCACCAGGCCCAGCGCAACATCGCCCATCTCATTGAGTATCTCGTCGTCGGCCACGCTGCCTTCGCCGATCAGCTTAATGCCGGCCTTGTCCAGCCCGCGCTCGGCGAACTGCTTGAGCAAGGCGGTACCGCCGCCCGCCGGAACAAACACAAACAGCGCATCGGGCTTGAGGTCGCGAACCTTCTGCAGGAAGGGCGCATAGTCGGGGCTGCGTAGCGGAACGCGCAGTTCGGCCAGCATCTGCCCGCCATTGAGAAGGAAGCGCTCTCGGAATGTTTTCTCGGCGTCGATGCCGGGCCCGTAGTCGCTCACCAGACTCACCACCTTCTTGATGCCGTTCTTCGGCGCCCATTCGGCGACTCCCAAGGTCACCTGCGGCAGCGTCATGCTGGTGCGAATGATGTACGGCGAGGCCTCGGTGATGATCGACGTGGCGGCCGCCATGATCACCATCGGCGTCTTCGCCTGAGTGGCAATGGGCGCGGTCGCCAGCGCCAGCGGCGTGAGCCCGAAGCCGGCGAGGATGTCGACCTTGTCGTTGACCACCAGATCCTGTGCCAAGCGCTTGGTGACATCGGGTAGGCCGGTGTCGTCTTTGAGGATGATCTGAACCGGCCGGCCCGCCACCTTGTCGCCGAACTGTGCCATATACAGCCGCACGCCGTTTTCTATCTGTCGCCCGGTGGAACCAAAGGGCCCGGTCATCGGCAGCAGCAGTCCGATCTTCAGGGGCCGTGTCTGCGCAGCGGCGACCCCCGCGTGTAGGCCCACCACGGTGGCGGCGACGCCATGCAAAAAGTCTCTTTTCCCAATTCTCATGCTGCTCTCCTCGTAGTGGGCGATTGTGCCGCGCTTTTCAATTTACCCCGTCGCCGCAGGCGCAGTTCTACCTGCAGTTGCGCCTCCGGTTCGACAGGCGTTGCCGCCACCGCGTCGGGCATGATCTTGTATTCGCGCACCGTCGGTGTCCTATCGCGCAGCGCGCGGATGCTGGCGCCATGCCATCGACAGGCTGCTTCCTATCAGCTGCGCCGGCGAATCAGCTGTACGCCCGCCAGGCCCTGAGCCCGGTGGCTGCGCAGCGCGTTGCGTAGGTTGCGCTGCGCGAGGCGCGAATGCTCGCGCATCAGGCCTTCGGCGCGTGCGCCTTCATGCTGCTCGATCGCGTCGAGCACCTGCCAATGCTGGTGCTGGGCGACCACGAGCATGTCGCGCGCCTGCGGCGAATTCGCCTGCTCGATGACAAAGGCCGACGGCGACGCAAATGGCAGCGCGGCGACCCGCTCCAGTTGCCTGGCGATGACCGCGCTGCCGGCCATCTCGCCGAGCAGGGCGTGGAATTTTTCGTTCAACGCGACATAACGTGACAGTGCATCGTCGCCCAACGCCGCCGCCGCCAGGAACACATCTATTTCCCCCAGGCAATGTCGGGCCTCACCCAACACGACCGGCGCCGCGCCGCGCTCGGCGGCCAGCCTGGCCATCAGTCCTTCGATGGTGCCGCGCAGCTCGATCGACTCGGAAATATCGCGCTCGCTAAAGGTTTTTACCGCGTAGCCACCGCTGGGAATCGCCTCCAGCAACCCCTCCTGCTCCAGCCGCATCAGCGCAGCACGGATGGGGGTGCGCGATACACCCAGGCGCTCGACGATCGCCAATTCGGCGATCCGGATTCCACCGGGCAGTTCCCCCGAAAGTATCCACTCGCGCAACTGCAACTGCGCGCGCACCTGCGCGCTATCCGGGAGCGTCGCGGCGGACTGAGCAGCCGCCGTCAGTGCCGACACGCCACCGCGATCGGCCACGATGGAGGATCTGGGTCCGGCTTTGACCATCGCTGCCTCTAGGCCTCGGCCTCGATCGGGATCACCGCACGCGCCGGATTTCCACGCGCAACCAGTCCGTCAGCGGCCGGGTACCCGGCATTGCGCGGGAAATATGATTTTCCGGATTTCATGGATACGGATTGTATACATATAGACCATTAATAGCCAAATTTACATTGAAATATGGCTATTAATAGGATTTTTGTATCCAATAAAGCCTCTATTGATGCGATATCATTGTTTAAGACTATTAGGAACCCCGCATGATCCACCATCCCCTGCCCGCCCGCTACGACCATGTGGGCAGTTTTTTGCGGCCTAAATACCTGCTGGAGGCGCGCGACGCCCAGGCGCGCGGCGACCTCACCGAGCAGCAGTTGCGGCGGGTGGAGGACCGCGCCATAACCGAAATCGTCCGTTTCCAGGAGGACGTGGGGCTCAAGAGCATCACCGACGGGGAATTCCGACGCACCTATTTCCATATCGATTTCCTGGACCAGCTCGGAGGCGTGAAGACCGACATACCGGTCACTTTCATCAAGCCCGACGGCACCCAGGAACTCGCCCCGCCGGCGATGCGGGTGATCGACAAGGTCCGCCATGTGAAGGACATACAGCTTGCCGACTACCAATACCTCAAGAGCCAGGTCAGCGCTGGCCATACGCCCAAGGTGACGATTCCCTCCCCGACGATGCTGCACTTTCGCGGTGGCCGCGCCGGCATCAGCCGGGCGCATTACCCCGAACTCGATCCGGATTTTTATGCGGATGTGGCGCTTGCCTACGGCGACGAACTACGCTCCCTGTCGGCGGCTGGTTGCAACTATGTGCAGATGGACGACACCAACCTGGCCTATCTGTGCGACGAAAAAATGCGCGAGGCTGCGCGTTCACGCGGAGACGACCCGAATGAACTGCCGCACCGCTACGCCAAGTTCATCAACCTGGTGGTGGCGCAAAAGCCCGCCGGCATGCTGCTGGCGATGCATCTGTGCCGGGGCAACTTCAAGAGCACGCACGCCGCGTCGGGCAACTACGAGCCAGTGGCCGAAGCGCTGCTCCAGGAAATGGACCTCGACGCCTATTTCATGGAGTACGACAACGACCGCAGCGGCGACTTCAAGCCGCTGCGCTTCCTGCCCAAAGGAAAGACCGTCGTGCTCGGTCTGGTCACGACCAAGTTCGGCGCCCTGGAGTCCAAGGACGATCTCAAGCGCCGAATCGACGAGGCGGCGCGCTACGCGCCGATGGAGCAGCTCGCGCTGTCGCCGCAGTGCGGCTTTTCCAGCACGGTGCACGGCAACGACATCGCGGTCGCGGCGCAGCGGGCCAAGCTGCGCCTGGTGATCGACACCGCCCGCGAAGTCTGGGGCGTGTCCTGATCAGGGAGCCGCGCGCGCGCGGGCCCACCGGCCACCGCCCCTATGCGCTGTTGCCCGCGGCAATTCCCCATCGCGCAAGCGCGGCGTCGTCGCTCACACGTGCGTCGACCCAACGCGACCCTTGTGGGGTCAGCTCCCTCTTCCAGAACGGCGCCTGGGTCTTGAGGTAGTCCATCAGGAATTCGCAGGCCTGAAAGCTTGTGCCGCGATGCGCCGACGTGACGGCGACCAGGACGATCTGCTCGAGCGGCTGCAGCAGCCCGACCCGGTGGATCACCCTGGCGCCAAAGATGTCGAAACGCTGCTGCGCGGCGTCGATCATCGCCTCGATCGCTTTTTCGGTCATGCCCGGGTAATGCTCGAGTTCCAGCGTGGCGACCGAAGCGCCGTCGTTGCGGTCGCGTACGGTTCCCACGAAGCTGCAGACAGCGCCCACGCGCGCGTCGTTCGCGCGCAATGCGGCCACCTCGTCGGCGAGGTTGAAGTCGGCGGCCTGGATCGCAACGCGCGGATATTTCATGGATAGCTTGTGGTGGCGGCTATGCATGTTCCCGTGCATTGCCGGATAGCCAAGCGGGCCTCAGCCACCGGTGACCGGAGGGAAGAATGCGACCTCGCTGCCGTGCTCCAGCGGCGACGCCTCGTCGCGCATCACCTGGTCGAGCGCCATGCGCACGCTCTTGCCCCGCGCCAGCGCCACATCGTAGGGCGCTCCACGCGCGATCAGCGCGTCGCGCAATTGGCCCAGCGTGGCGGCGTCCGACTGCAGCGACTCGCTGGAGCGCCCCATGGCCTCGCGCACCGACGCAAAATAGAGAATCGTGAGGTCCATCGCCCCTCAGCCCAGCAGCGAGGAAAAGGACAAGAAGCGCACCGGATCGCCCTGGGCGATACAAGCCCCCGGCGCGTTGTCGACCAGCCCGTCTCCCCAAACCGCCGACGTCAGTACCCCCGAGCTCTGGTTAGCGAACAAATCCAGGCCGCCCGCGCCGTTGCGCCGAACCCGTAGGAACTCGCGCCTTCGATCCGGCCGTAGCCAGCTGAAGTCGGCCCGCAGGACCACCGGCTGCGGCTGCGGGTCGTCGACGCCCTGTAACCGCAGCAGGAAGGGCCGCACCAGCAGCAAAAAAGTCACGAAGCTCGAGACCGGATTGCCCGGAAGTCCGATGAAGTGCGCCTGACCGATGCGGCCATAGGCAAATGGTTTCCCCGGCTTGATCGCGATCTGCCACAGGTCCAGCCGCCCGAGCTCCGACACCGCAGGCTTCACATGGTCCTCCTCGCCGACCGACACGCCGCCGCTGGTCAGCACCAGATCGTTGTCGCGCGCGGCCTCACGCATCGCCTGCACGGTTGCGGCGCGCTGGTCAGGGACAATGCCCAGATCGCTGACGCTGCAGCCCAGGCGCTGCAGCATGGCACGCAGAAAGAAACGGTTGGAGTTGTAGATGGAGCCCGGCTGCATGGCTTCGGGTGCCACCTGACCCGGCATCACCAGCTCGTCACCGGTCGAAAACAGCGCCACCCGCGGCCGACGACTGACCTGCAGCCGATCCATGCCGATGCTCGCTGCGAGCCCCAGTTCGGCTGGCCCCAGCCGCCTGCCGCGCTGCAGCACCACCGAGCCGCGCGTCACGTCCTCGCCGGCGCGTCGTATCCACTGCCCCGGCTGCGGCACTTGCAAAACGCGCAGCAGTGGGTCTACCTGCCCGGCATCTGTGGCCGTATCCGGCTGCGACTGCAGTTCGCAATCCTCCTGCATCACAACCGCGTCGGCGCCGGGCGGAATCGGCGCTCCGGTGAAGATGCGCGCAGCGCAGCCCGGCTGCAACGCCGAGCCGCTGGAGCCCGCCGCGATGCGCTGTGTAACCCTCAGCCTCGCCTGCAACCCGACCAGGTCGGCACAGCGCAGCGCGTAGCCGTCCATCGAGCTGTTGTCGTGCGCGGGCACCTGCAGCGCAGAGACGATATCGCTGGCCAAGACCCGGGCGTCGGCGTCGAAGGTGGAAACCGTCTCGGCACCCTCGAGCGGCTGGGCCGCCGCGAGCAGCTCGGCCAAGGCGTCGTCTAGCGACTTGAGCGCGGGTCGGACTGCGTGCATGCGCGATCAGCCGACGGGCAGCGCGATCGCAGCGCAGTGCGAGGCCAGGTAATCCTTGACCGCCTGTGCTTGCGCCGGCAGGATCGTGACGCGCTTGGGCAGCGACTCGATGCCTTCGAAGCCGGCCGGTCGCGGTGGCTCATGGCCAAGCGCCTCGACGATGGCCTGCGAAAACTTGATCGGCAATGCGGTCTCCAGGACCACCATCGGCGTGTCCGCGCGCTGGTGTTCACGCGCGACCTTGAGTCCGTCTGCGGTATGGGTATCGATCACGACGCCAAAGCGCGCGTCGGCGTCCCGGATGGTGGCGATGCGGTCGCGGTGGGCGCTTCGGCCACTGGCAAAACCGAAGCTGCGCGCGGCCTGCGCAAACAGCGGGTCCGCGCTGAGGTCAAAGAATCCCGGCTGCTTTAGTTGGCGCTCGAACAGCTCACGCGTGCGACTAGCGTCGCGCCCCAGCAGATCGAACACGAAGCGTTCAAAATTGGAGGCCTTGGAAATGTCCATCGACGGGCTGGATGTTTCGCGGGTGTCGGCACTGCTGCGCACCCGGTACATTCCGGTGCGGAAAAACTCGTCGAGTACGTCGTTTTCATTCGTTGCGACGATCAGCGTGTCGATCGGCAGCCCCATCATGCGGGCCACATGGCCGGCGCAGACGTTGCCGAAATTTCCCGACGGAACGCTGAAGCTGACTTTTTCGCTGTTATGCCCGGTGGCCTGGAAATAGCCTGCAAAATAGTAGACCACCTGCGCCGCAAGCCGCGCCCAGTTGATCGAATTGACGGTTCCAATCCGGTAGCGGCGCTTGAATACCAGGTCGCCCGATACCGCCTTCACGATATCCTGGCAATCGTCAAATACGCCTTCGATGGCGATGTTGTGGATGTTGTCGTCCATCAGGCTGAACATCTGCGCCTGCTGAAACGGGCTCATCCGGCCATGCGGACTGGTCATGAATACTGCCACGCCGCGTTTGCCGCGCATCGCGTACTCGGCCGCGCTGCCGGTGTCGCCGCTGGTCGCGCCCAGGATGTTGAGTGTCTCGCCGCGCCGCGCGAGTTCGTACTCAAACAGGTTGCCGAGCAACTGCATCGCCATGTCCTTGAAGGCCAGCGTGGGCCCGTTGGACAGCGCCTGCAGATACAGCGGGGCCGCATCGGCCTTGTCGTGCAAACGTCGCAGCGGAACGATGGCTTTCGTACCGAAAACGGCTTCGGTGTAGGTTTTTGCGCAGATCGCCCGGAGATCCTGCGCCGCGATATCGTCGATGTACAGCGACAGCACCTCGAAGGCCAGTTCGGCGTAGGACAGCGAACGCCAGCGGGTGAGCATCGCATCGTCTACCTGCGGATAGAAGGCCGGCAGGTACAGCCCACCGTCGGGCGCAAGGCCCTCGAGCAGGATGTCACAAAAGCCCTGCTTCGCATCGTAGCCGCGGGTCGACACATAGCGCATCAGGCCAGCTCCTCCTTGCGGATACGGGTGATCGCCTGCAGCACGCTGGGCAGCGCCTGCATCTGCGCGATCGCAGCGTCCATCGTCGCCTCGCGCGTATCGTGCGTCAGAATGATCAGGTCGGTCTGCGCAATCTGGCCTTCGCCGGCGAAACCCACCTCGTCGGCCTCGCGCTGCAGCACCGCATCGATACTGATGCCTGCGTCGGCCAGGATGCCGGTCACTCGCGCAAGCACGCCGGCCTGGTCGGCGACCCGCAGACGCAGGTAATAACTGGTGACCACCTCGCCCATCGGCAGCACGCGCAGATCGCTCATCGCGTCCGGATGGAACGCCAGATGCGGAACACGCTGCGCAGCGTCGGCCGTGTGCAGCCGGGTCACGTCGACCAGGTCGGCGATCACTGCGCTGGCGGTGGGTTCGCTGCCAGCACCCTTGCCGTAGTACAGGGTGGTGCCGACGGCGTCACCGTGCACCATCACCGCGTTCATCGCGCCTTCTACGCTGGCGATCAGGCGCTTCATCGGGACCAGGCTGGGGTGCACGCGCAGTTCGATACCGCGCACCACGCCGGTCTGCGCGTCGAAGCTGCGCTTGGTGATGCCCAACAGCTTGATGCGGTAACCGAGCTGCTCGGCGTAGCGTATGTCCTGCGCGCTCAGCGCGGCGATTCCCTCTACATAGGCCTTGTCGAACTGAACCGGTATGCCAAAGGCGATCGCCGACATGATGGTCGCCTTATGCGCCGCGTCGACGCCCTGGATATCGAAAGTCGGGTCGGCCTCGGCATAGCCCAGGCGCTGCGCTTCTTTGAGCGCGACCGCAAAGTCCAGGCCCTTGTCGCGCATTTCGCTCAGGATGAAGTTGGTAGTACCGTTGATGATTCCGGCTATCCACTGGATGCTGTTGGCGCTCAGGCCCTCACGCAGCGCCTTGATGATCGGTATGCCGCCGGCGACCGCAGCCTCAAAAGCGACCATCACGCCCCGGGCGTGCGCGGCGGCGAATATTTCGGTCCCATGCACCGCGAGCAGCGCTTTATTCGCGGTCACCACGTGTTTGCCAGCGGCGATGGCCTCCATCACCAACTGGCGCGCGATGCCATAGCCGCCGATCAGTTCAACGACGATGTCGATCTGCGGATTGGCGATCACCGCGCGCGCGTCGGCGACCACCTGCACGCCGTCGCCCGCGAGCGCCTGTGCCCGCACGGTGTCGAGGTCGGCGACCATGGTGATGGCAATGCCGCGTCCCGCGCGGCGCATGATCTCGGCCTGGTTGCGCCGCAGCACGGCGAAGGTGCCACTGCCGACGGTCCCCATGCCCAGCAGCCCCACTTGAATAGCATTCATGGTGAATATTCCGGTTGGCGGATGATGCGGTCGCTGTCGATCAGGCCCGCGCCGAAGCCAGCTTGATAGCCGATTGCGGCCGCTTGCCGCCGACCCGGTTGCGGTACTGCGCAAGGAACTTCGCAATGCGCCCGATCGCCTCGCGCAAGTCGTCTTCGTGCGGCAGGAAGACGATGCGGAAATGGTCCGGTTGCGACCAGTTGAATCCGCTGCCCTGCACCAGCATCACCTTGGTTTCCTGCAACAGTTCAAGGACGAACTGCTGGTCGTCCTCGATCGGATAGACCTGCGGGTCGAGTCGTGGAAACATGTACAGCGCAGCCTGCGGCTTGACGCAGCTGACGCCTGGTATCGCGGTGATCAGCGCATGCGCCAAGTCGCGCTGGCGGCGCAGCCTTCCGCCCTCGCCGACCAGATCGTTGATGCTTTGGTAGCCGCCCAGCGCCGTCTGGATCGCCCATTGGCCCGGCACATTCGGGCACAGGCGCAGGTTGGACATCATGTTCAGGCCTTCGATATAGTCGCGCGCCGGCTTCTTGTCGCCCGACACCACCATCCAGCCCGAGCGGTAGCCGCAGGAGCGGTAGCTCTTGCTCAGGCTGTTGAAGGTCAGCGTCAGCACATCGTCGCTCAGCGAAGCGATGGCGGTGTGCGAGACGCCGTCGTACAGCACCTTGTCGTAGACCTCGTCCGCAAATATGACCAGACCGTGCTCACGCGCGATGTCGACGATGCCCAGCAACAATTCGTCCGAATAGAGCGCGCCGGTCGGGTTGTTCGGGTTGATGACGACGATTCCCTTGGTGCGCGCTGTCAGTCGTGCCCGAATGTCGTCGAGGTCGGGCATCCAGCCATTGGCTTCCTCGCAGAGATAGTGCACCGGACAGCCGCCGGACAGCACCACCGCAGCAGTCCACAGCGGGTAGTCGGGCGAGGGGACCAGCATCTCGTCGCCGTCGTTGAGCATCGCATTGCTGGCCATCACGATGAGTTCGGACGCGCCGTTGCCGAGGTAGATGTCGTCAAGAACGACGCCCTTGACGCCCTGCTGCTGGGTGTAGTGCATCACCGCCTTGCGCGCCGCAAATATGCCTTTGCTATCGGAGTAACCCGCCGAGTTGGGCAGGTTGCGGATCATGTCCTGCTGTATTTCTTCGGGCGAATCGAAACCAAAAACCGCCAGATTGCCGATGTTGAGCTTGATGATCTTGTGCCCTTCTTCCTCCATGCGCTGGGCGCAGTCAAGGATGGGGCCGCGTATGTCGTAGCAGACGTTGTCGAGCTTGGCGGACTTGCGAATCGTTTTCATGGCTTCCCGATGCTTGAAGAACCGTGTGCCGCGCCGGCGCAGCGAGCACCTTGCCCAACCGGGCGAGGCCACGAACCCAGCGCCAAATTATAATTCGCACGCCATGGCCTAAGGCCCAGACCGATGAAACTCCAGCCCGACAAATCCGAGCTCCCCGCGATTTCCAGCTACGGGCCGGGCTGGATCGCCGTCGATGGAGAGCGGATTGCAGCCAGCGTGGTGATCGGTTCTGGCGGCGATCGTCGACCCTGGCATTGCGCCAGCTTTGCCGAACTCGGGGCCGAACACTTTGCCAGCCTCGCCGAGCCCGGTGCCGAGCTGGTGCTGTTTGGCAGCGGCGACCGGATCCGGTTTCCGCAGCCGGCCTGGCTAGCTGCCTTGATGGCGCAGGGCATCGGAGTCGAGACCATGGATACGCCGGCGGCCTGCCGTACCTACAACATACTGTCGGCCGAAGGGCGACGCGTCGTGCTCGCGCTGCTGATCGACAGCGCGTCCGGCGCTGCCTGACCTCGACCAGTTTCAGGTTAAAATCCCCTGTTGCGGTCGGGGTGGATCAGCTGCATCGCAGGCTTCACTTCTTCATCCAAGCTCCGGCTCATCCTGAACACGAGACTCAAGCAACCTATGGCTATCGTTGTCAACAAACCTCTGCCAGAATTCGAAGCCAACGCCACCAGCGGCGTAAAGGTATCCAATCTATCGCATCAGGGAAAGACCATGGTGCTGTATTTCTATCCCAAGGACAACACGCCCGGTTGCACCACCGAGGCGATGCAGTTCCGCGACAAGTACAAGGATTTTGTCAAGGCGGGGGCGCATGTTTTTGGCGTTTCGCGCGACAACATGAAGTCGCACGACGAATTCAAGCTCAAGCTCGAATTGCCGTTCGAACTGATCGCCGACACCGAGGAAAAGATGTGCCATATGTTCGGCGTGGTCAAAAACAAGATCATGTACGGCAAGAAGGTCAAGGGGATCGAACGCAGCACCTTCTTGGTGGGCGCCGACGGCCTGCTCAAAGAAGAATGGCGCGGCCTGAAAGTTCCGGGGCATGTCGACGAAGTACTCAAGTCCGTGAAAGCGCTGAAAAAGGCCGGCTGAACACGGTAGTGCCGGGCCCGCGCGCGCAGCGTCACGGTGCTCGTGCATAATGGTTTTCATGCCAGCGCGACCCACGGTATTTCCCCCTGCAAAAGCCGCCTCTCTCCTAGGCGGCTTTTTCATTTTGAGGGCGTGAGCGGGCCCCAGCCCGCCGCACCACGCCCCCCATCCCACGACCCAACAGCGAGCACATCGGACCATGCCCTTGCCACCCGCACCTGCCAAGCGCGCCGCGCTCCTGGCCCACGACGCCTACGTCGCGTCGCCCAAGAGCGCCACCAAGCCGGCTGAGACGCACGCCACCGGGCAGTCCGAGGCGCAGCCGGCCCAGGCCGCGCGCCCGCGGGTGTCGGGCGCCAGAGCGGCAGCGCTGCGCGCCGTCGATACACCCGCCAGTGCCAGGGCGCCGATCCCGGCGCTGCCGGTGCTTGCCGCGGTCGCAGTGCCGCTGGGGTCCGGGGGCGCGCCTGAATTGCCGACTGCGGCTCTCGCCAAAACCAAGAAGCGCCGCACGGCCGGCCCGGCGAAGCTGTTCGTTCTGGACACCAATGTGCTGCTGCACGACCCGACCTGCCTGTTCCGGTTTGAAGAGCACGACATATTCCTGCCGATGGTGGTGCTGGAAGAACTCGACGCCCACAAGAAGGGCATGACCGAAGTCGCCCGCAACGCGCGCCAGACCAGCCGGTCGCTCGACGCGCTGGCCGCGGCCAGCGGCGACGACATAGGCAACGGCCTGCGGCTGGATGCCACCGGACACCGGGACGCCAAGGGAAAGCTGTTCTTCCAGACCAAGGCGCTGGGTTATTCCCTGCCAATGAGCCTGCCCCAGGGGAAAGCCGACAACCAGATCCTGGGCGTCGTGGAGGCCTTGAGGCAACACCATGCAAGCACCAAGGACGGCGCTGCCGGTAACCGGGAGGTCGTGCTGGTGTCCAAGGACATCAACATGCGCGTCAAGGCACGGGCCCTGGGGCTTGCCACCGACGACGACCAAAATGACAAGACCCTCGATGACGGCGACCTGTTGT
>CAISIP010000367.1 GCA_903885415.1 uncultured beta proteobacterium | reverse complement strand
TGAGCGAGCCAGGCCACATGGCGCGACTGGTCTGCCTTGAGCTTGGCCGCCTCGGCCTTGAATACCTCGACGAATTCGCGCCCGATGATCTTGCGCTTGGCTTCCGGGTCGGCCACGCCTGCGAGATGGCCGAGAAACTGGTCAGCGGCGTCCACCCGCACCACCTTGGCGTGCAGCTTTCCGACGAACATGTCCATCACCAGGTCGCCCTCGTTCAGGCGCAACAGGCCATGGTCGACGAAAACACAGGTCAACTGCGCACCGATGGCGCGGTGGATCAGCGCCGCCGCCACCGACGAGTCGACCCCGCCTGACAGGCCCAGGATCACCTCCTCCTTGCCGACCTGGGCGCGGATACGCTGCACCGCTTCAGCGATGTAGTCGCCCATAATCCAGTCGGCCCGGGTGCCGCAGATCTCGAGCACGAAGCGTTCCAGTATCGCGGCGCCCAGGCGGGTATGCGTGACCTCGGGGTGGAACTGCAGCCCGTAGAAGCGTCGCTCCTCGTCGGCCATTCCGGCCACCGGGCAGCTGTCGGTGCTGGCCATCAAGGTGAAGCCGGCGGGCATATCGACCACCTTGTCGCCATGGCTCATCCATACCTTGAGCATGCCGTGTCCCATCGGCGTTGCGTAGTCCTGCAAGCCCTCGAGCAGCCGGGTGTGGCCGTGCGCGCGCACGTCTGCATGGCCGAACTCCCGCTTGGCGCTGGCCGCGACCCGCCCGCCGAGTTGCACGGCCATGGTGAACATGCCGTAGCAGATACCTAGCACCGGGATGCCGAGTTCATACACCGCCTGCGGCGCGCGCAAGCCCTGCTCCTCATAGGTGCTGGCATGGCTGCCCGACAGGATGATGCCCTTGAGCTTGCCGTCGCGGGCGTAGGCGCGCACCCAGTCGCTGCTGACATCGCAGGGATGGACTTCGCAAAATACATGGGCTTCGCGCACGCGGCGCGCGATCAGCTGCGTGACCTGGGAGCCGAAGTCGAGGATGAGGATTTTTTGATGTGGCATGGGAGGTGGCTCGTCAACCAGGGGCTGGCTCAATCAGTCGGCTCGGTAGTTCGGCGCTTCCTTGGTGATCTGCACGTCGTGGACATGGCTTTCCCGGATCCCCGCACTGGTGATCTCGACGAACTCAGCGCGTTCCTGCAGGTCGGCAATGGTGGCGCATCCGCAGTAGCCCATGCTCGCCCGGATGCCGCCGGACATCTGGTAAATGATCGAAACCATCGAGCCTTTGTAGGGAACGCGCCCCTCTATGCCCTCGGGGACCAGCTTGTCGGCGTTCGGATTACCGGTCGTGGCCTCCTGGAAGTAGCGATCCGCACTGCCCTGCTGCATGGCGCCGATGGAGCCCATGCCACGGTAGCTCTTGTAGCTGCGGCCCTGGTACAGGATCACCTCGCCCGGCGCCTCTTCGGTGCCTGCGAACACGCCGCCCATCATCACCGAGTTCGCGCCGGCTGCAAGCGCCTTGGCGATGTCGCCGCTGAAGCGGATTCCGCCATCGGCTATCAGCGGAACCCCGCTGCCACGCAATGCGATGGCGACGCTGTCGATCGCCATGATCTGCGGGACGCCGACGCCGGCGACGATACGCGTGGTACAGATGGAGCCTGGGCCGATGCCGACCTTCACCGCGTCCGCGCCGGCATCGACCAGCGCCAGCGCCGCAGCGCCGGTGGCGATGTTGCCGCCGATGACGTCGACCTGCGGGTAATGGCGCTTGACCCAGCGAACGCGCTCGATCACGCCATGGCTGTGGCCGTGCGCGGTATCGACGACGATGGCGTCGGCGCCCGCGCGCACCAGCGCCTCGACGCGCTCCTCGGTGCCTTCACCGACGCCGACCGCGGCGCCGACCCGCAGCTTGCCCAGGGCGTCGCGTGCGGCGTTGGGAAAGCTGGTCTGCTTGGTGATGTCCTTCACCGTGATAAGACCCTTGAGCTCGAATGCATCGTTGACCACCAGCAGCCGCTCAAGCTTGTACTTGTTGAGCAGCGCCTTGGCCTCGACCAGCGTGGTGCCGTCAGGAACGGTGACGAGCTTATCGCGCGGCGTCATGATGTTGCTCACGGCAATGTCATAGCGCGTTTCGAAACGCAGGTCGCGCCCGGTCACGATGCCCACCACCTTGCCGCCGTCGCAGACCGGGAAACCGGACACGCCGAGCTGCTCGGACAGGTCGATCACCTGGCGAACCGTGTGCGCCGGGGTGATCACCACTGGATCGCGCAGCACGCCCGACTCATAGCGCTTTACCCGCGCCACCTGCGCCGCCTGGTCCTTGGCCGACAGGTTCTTGTGGACGATGCCGATGCCCCCCTCCTGCGCAATAGCGATCGCCAGCCGCGACTCGGTGACGGTATCCATGGCGGCCGACACCAGCGGCAGGTTCAGCGTGATGTTGCGGGAAAATCGGGTCGCGAGGGAGGTGTCCTTGGGCAGGACTTGGGAGTACGCTGGCACCAGCAACACGTCGTCGAAGGTGAGCGCTTTGCCGAGCAGGCGCATATCAAAGCTCCAAATGGCCGATTGTACCCATGCCCCCCTCGCGTCCAGCCGGGGGCGACGCGTCCCGGCGCGGGTCAATAGCCGGCTTTTGCCCCTGGGCGCAGGCGCGCAAACAGCCCGGCGCTGCGCGAGCCCTGCTTGACGAAACGGGCACGCCGCGCCAGCTTGGGGTCCACCGTCAGCGGCCGGTACAACTCAACCCGGTCGTGGTCGCGCAGCAACTGCTGCGGCCCCGCCTTGCGCCCCCAGACGCCGACCAGCAGCGCCGTGCGATGGAGCGCGGGGTGCTGCGCCAGCAGGCCGCTGGCCTGCAGCGCCTGCTCGACGGTGCTGCCTTCGGCCAGCACGAGTTCCAGCTCGATCACCTTGCGCGGCTCCAGCGCAGCGCAGACAACAACATGGATCATGCCGCCGCCTGTCCGTACACCTGCTCCGCACGTTTGACGAAGGCGTCGACCAGGCTTGCCGCGATACGGTCAAAGACCGGACCTACCAGGCGCGCGAGGATAGGGTTGCGAAAGCCATAGCGCAGCACCAGCTCGACCCGGCACGCGCGCTGGGCCCCGTCGCCCAGCGGGATGAAGTTCCAGCTGCCGTCGAGCTGCGAAAACGGTCCGTCAACCAGCTGCAGCGCCACCGAGCGGCCCGGGCTGTGCTGGTTGCGCGTGGTGAACACCTGGCGCAAGCCCCCATACGCTATCCCGATTTCGGCGGTGACGCCCAAATCGTGCGTCGCCACCACGGCGGCGTGGTCGCACCAAGGAAGAAAGCTGGGATAGGCTGCGACATCGACCACCAGGTCGTACATTTCCTCGGGGCTGAACCACAGCAGTACGGACTTGTCGACGGTTTTCATAGAATGCAGGGCTGCGCGGGATTGTAGACAAGCCTTGTACGCGCCCTGCGCAGCCCCCATCTGGACCCATGGCCAAAAAACCCGACACCAGTGCGCCCAAGCCGACGCGCATCGCCGACAACAAGAAGGCCGCGTACAACTATTTCTTCGAAGAGCGTTTCGAAGCCGGCATGGTCCTTGAGGGCTGGGAAGTGAAGTCGCTTCGCGAGGGCAAGGTCCAGCTGACCGACGGTTATGTCGTGATCCGGGACGGCGAGTTGTTCGTGATCGGGTGCCAGATCAACCCGCTGGGGACGGCGTCGACCCATGTCAGCCCCGACAAGGTGCGTACCAAAAAGCTGCTGATGCACAAGGAGGAGATCAAGCGGCTGATCGGCAAGGTCGAGCAAAAGGGCTACACGCTGGTGCCGCTGAATCTGCACTGGAAAGACGGCCGTGTGAAGTGCGAGATCGCACTGGCCAAGGGCAAGGCCGAGCACGACAAGCGCGACACCATCAAGGACCGCGAAGGCAAGCGCGAGGTCGAGCGCGTCATGAAGACGCGCAACCGCTGAGAACGCGCTGCGGCGGGAACGCGGGGGCTATCAGAGGCTCTCGCGCCCTGCCTTCTTGCGCTCGTGCTCCTTCAGGTGGCGCTTGCGCAGCCGGATGCTTTTGGGCGTGATCTCGACCAGTTCATCTTCCTCGATGAACTCGACTGCGTACTCGAGCGTGAGCTGAATCGGTGGCGTGATCTTGATCGCATCCTCCTTGCCACTGACCCGGAAGTTGGTCAGCTGCTTCATCCGTACCGCGTTGACGACCAGGTCGTTGTCGCGGCTGTGAATGCCGACGATCATTCCCTCGTAGACCGGGTCGCCTGCCTTGACGAACATGCGGCCGCGGTCGTCGAGTTTGCCCAGCGCGTAGGTGACGATCTCGCCGTCGTCCATGCTGATCAGCACGCCGCTCTTGCGGCTCTCGATATCGCCCCGGTAGGCCTCGTAGCCGTCGAATATATTGCTGGCCAGTCCGGTGCCACGCGTGAGGTTCAGAAATTCGTTCTGAAAGCCGATCAACCCGCGCGCGGGTATGCGGTATTCGAGTCGCACCCGGCCGCGGCTGTCGGGCTCCATGTTCACCAGGTCGCCCCTGCGCAGGCCCAGCGCCTGCATCACACCGCCTTGGTGCCCCTCTTCGATGTCGACCGTGAGCATCTCGATCGGCTCATGTTTCTCGCCGTCTACCAGTCTGAACACCACCCGGGGCTTGGAGACCGCGAGCTCATAGCCTTCGCGGCGCATGTTCTCCAGCAAGATGGTGAGGTGCAGTTCGCCGCGGCCACAAACCTCGTAAATGCCATCCTCGTCGGTGTCGGTCACCCGTAGCGCCACGTTGGCCTGCAGTTCACGGTCGAGCCGGTCGCGTAGCTGACGGCCGGTCACGAACTTGCCCTCGCGCCCGGCCAGCGGCGAATTGTTGACGCAGAAATTCATCGTCAGCGTCGGCTCGTCAATCTTGAGCATCGGCAGCGGATTCGGGCTCAGCGGATCGGTCAGCGTGACGCCGATGCCCACCTGCTCGATACCGCTGACCAGAACGATGTCGCCGGGACCGGCCTCGGTCGCCGCGATCCGCTCGAGCCCTTCGAACTTCAGTATCTGCTGCACCCGGGCCTTGCTCGACTTTCCCTGCGGCCCCTCCATTACCAGCACCTCCTGGTTCACCCGCAGCGTTCCCTGGCTGATGCGCCCGACACCAATACGCCCGACATAAGTGGAGTAGTCCAGCGAGCTGATCTGCAACTGCAGCGGCGCCGCCGGGTCGCCCTGGTTGGCCGGCACATGGGTGAGTACCGTGTCAAACAACGGCGCCAGGTCGACTCCCCACTGCTCGCCCGACGCACCTTCTTGCATCGACGCCCAACCGTTGAGACCCGATGCGTAGACGACCGGGAAGTCGAGCTGTTCCTCGGTAGCGCCCAGCTTGTCAAACAGGTCAAAGGCGGCGTTGATCACATAGTCGGGGCGCGCACCGGGACGGTCGACCTTGTTGACCACCACGATCGGCTTGAGGCCCAGCGCCAGCGCCTTTTTGGTCACAAAGCGGGTCTGCGGCATCGGACCCTCGACCGCGTCGATCAGCAGCATCACCCCGTCGACCATCGACAGCGCACGCTCGACCTCGCCGCCAAAGTCGGCGTGGCCGGGGGTATCGACGATGTTGATGTGGGTTTCTTTCCAGTCGACCGCACAGTTCTTCGCCAGAATCGTGATGCCACGCTCCTTTTCCAGGTCGTTGCTGTCCATCACCCGCTCGGCTACCTTTTCGTTAGCGCGAAAGGTGCCGCTTTGGCGCAGCAGCATATCGACCAGCGTGGTCTTGCCATGGTCGACGTGGGCGATGATGGCGATGTTGCGAATCTGTTTGTAGCTCATAGTTCTCTTTCAATAGTCGTTGGCTCTTGTCTCATGGCCCTATCGGACCCACTGTGCCTGGGATTGGTCGATTTCGACCGGGCTCAGCAGGCGCCCTGGTATCAATTCGCCCGCGCGCGCATGGGCCGTCCCCAGCAAAGCGCGCGGCGGCGGGCCGTATACCGCAATCTGCGCGGCGTCGGGCCAGTCGCCGCGGCGGCGCAGGCCGCTCAAGAAGCGCCCTGCATCATCGGTATCGAGCGTGACGACCGTGTGTCCGCCGAGCAGCGCGTCGACGGGCAACAGCAAGGCCATCCGCGCATCTTCGTCCATCGCCTGCAACTGCTCGAGCCCCACGCACTGCGCTTGCGTGAAGCCGCCGGTTGCCACGCGGCGCAACGCGCTCAGATGCGCCCCGCAACCCAGCGCCTCGCCAATGTCCTGCGCCAGCGTGCGGATGTAGGTTCCCTTGCTGCAGCCAACGGTCATTCGCAGCGAAGTCGCCGCTGCGTCGGGCCCGACCTCGATGCGCAGCTCAAGTTGCCGGATCGTCACCTCGCGCGCCTCGCGCTCAACCTCGATGCCGGCACGCGCGTATTCGTACAGGGCCTTCCCGTCCTTCTTCAGCGCGCTGTGCATCGGCGGCGTCTGACGCAGCACGCCGACGAAATGCGCGCGCACCGCGTCCACGTCAGCCTGCGTCACGCGCACCTCGCGCCGCTGCACCACCTCGCCTTCGGCGTCGCCGGTGCGGGTCACCGCGCCGAGCCGCGCGACGGCTTCGTAGCGCTTATCGGCGTCCAGATACAACTGGCTGAACTTGGTGGCGGCGCCGAAGCACAGCGGCAGCACGCCAGTCGCCAGCGGGTCCAGCGTGCCGGTATGACCGGCCTTTTCCGCGCGCAGCAGCCACTTGGCTTTCTGCAGTGCGTCATTACTCGACAGACCCAAGGGCTTGTCGAGCAGCAGCACGCCGTGCACTGCACGGCGCGGCACCCTGCCCTGTCTGCGATCAGTTTCCGTCGGATTCACCATAAGCTGGCTGTTACGGCCAGTTACCAAGTGCGAATTGGAATCTGACCCGTTTAATCTAGTCCTCGTTCTTGGAACGCGAGGCCACCGCCTGCGCGATGAGCGCATTCATGTCGGAGGCGCGCTCGGTTGTCCGGTCAAACTGAAAGTGCAGCGTCGGAACGGTGTGGATATGCAGCCGCTTGAAGAGCCCGGCACGCAGAAAGCCGGCCGCCTGCTGCAAGCCGGCCTGGGTCTCCACCGGATCACCCTTGAGCAGGCTGAAAAAAACCTTGGCGTGCGCATAGTCCGGCGTCACCTCTACCGATTGGATGGTCACCATGCCCACGCGCGGATCCTTCAGCTCGCGCGCGATCAACTCGGTCAAATCACGCTGGATCTGATCGGCGACCTTAAAAGCCCGGTTGGGCGTTGCAGACTTTCTGGCGGGCATAAGAATGGGCCGGACGGGCAATGCGGGACCCGTGCCACCCTGGCGCCGACCGCAAGGGCGGAAGGCTGACAGCGCGGCAAGGGGGCCTGTTTCGCCGATCAGAGCGTGCGGGCGACTTCCTTGATCTCGAAGAACTCCAGCACATCGTTTTCCTGGATGTCGTTGTAGTTCTTGATGTTCAGGCCGCACTCGAAGCCTTCCTTGACCTCGCGTACATCGTCCTTGAAGCGCTTGAGCGACTCGAGCTCGCCGGTGAAGATAACCGTGTTGTCGCGCAACAGTCGCAGACGCGCCGAACGCCGGACCAGACCCGAGGTGACCATACAGCCGGCAATGGAGCCGATCTTGCTGACCTTGAACACCTGGCGGATATCGGCCGTTCCCAGTATCTCTTCGCGCTTGTCGGGTGTGAGCATGCCCGACATTGCGGCCTTGAGGTCGTCGACCGCGTCGTAGATGATGTTGTAGTAGCGGATGTCGACGCCGTTGTTCTCGGCGAGCTTGCGTGCGCCGGCGTCGGCACGCGTGTTGAAGCCGATGATCACCGCCTTGGATGCGATCGCCAGGTTGACGTCCGATTCGCTGATTCCGCCCACCGCCGTGTAGACCATCTGCACCTTGACCTCGTCGGTCGACAGCTTGAGCAGGCTTTGTGCCAACGCCTCCTGTGAACCCTGTACGTCGGCCTTGACGATCACCGGCAGCATCTTGACCTCGCCAGTCGTAATGTTGCTGAACATATTTTCCAGCTTCGCCGCCTGCTGCTTGGCCAGCTTGGTGTTGCGGAACTTTCCGGCCCTGTAGGTCGATATCTCCCGCGCACGGCGCTCGTCGAGCATCACCATGAAATCGTCGCCGGCCTGCGGCACTTCGGTCAGGCCCTGTATTTCGACCGGAATCGAAGGCCCGGCGGTCTTGATGGTCTTGCCGTTTTCATCGAGCATGGCGCGTACCCGGCCATAGGTCGAACCGGCGAGCACCACATCACCGGCCTTTAGCGTTCCGGACTGCACCAGCACGGTAGCCACAGGGCCGCGTCCCTTGTCCAGCCGCGCCTCGATCACCAGGCCCTTGGCCATCGCGTCCACCGGAGCGCGCAGCTCCAGTATTTCGGCCTGCAACAACACCTGCTCCAGCAGCGCGTCGACGCCTTCGCCGGTCTTGGCCGACACCGCCACGAAGGGCGAGGTGCCACCGAACTCTTCGGGTATCACCTCTTCCACCACCAACTCGTTCTTCACCCGCTCGGGGTTGGCGTCGGGCTTGTCGATCTTGTTAATCGCCACCACCAGCGGAACGCCGGCGGCCTTGGCGTGCTTGATCGCCTCGCGGGTTTGCGGCATCACGCCATCGTCCGCAGCGACGACCAAAATCACGATGTCGGTGGCCTTCGCGCCACGCGCGCGCATCGCGGTAAACGCCTCATGGCCTGGCGTGTCGAGGAAAGAAACCATTCCGCGGTCGGTCTGCACATGGTAAGCGCCAATGTGCTGGGTAATCCCGCCCGCTTCGCCCGACGCCACCTTGGCGCGCCGG
>CAISIP010000366.1 GCA_903885415.1 uncultured beta proteobacterium | reverse complement strand
TCGAAGACGAAGCCGTCGATGCCAATCGGGTGCTGGCGGGGACGGAGGAGGCAGGCAACCGGGTCAACATTGTGATTCTGGATGCTTGCCGCGACAACCCATTTGGCAGGACTTGGCGCTCCAGCGCGAGTGGGCTGGCGCAGTTGAGTGCGCCCATCGGCAGCTTTGTTGCATTCGCTAGGTGATGACTATGGGTTTCAGCATCCAGGCTTGCATCGTTGTGAGAAGGCTTGGGATCCTAGCGCGGTAGCTGGCCCATTCCGGGTTTGCCTGTGCCTTTTCGCGGGCAGCGTTTCGGTCGTCAAGGTTGGAGTAGGCCCACAGGTGCAGAACGGCGTCCACACCGCGCTCCCTGATGTGCCATATGCCTGCGCACGGAGAATACTGTTCCCGGTGCGGAAGTGCTTCGAGGATGGCCTGGGTAAAGGTGCCGGCCTTGCCCTCGGCGATGGCATACATCCGAAGTTCCAGCATCGCAGCGTTAAGCAGACCTAACTTCAGCGGCCTTAACCGCCTGAGACGGCGCGACGTTCTGGTGAGTGATAACCAATCTTGCGGTGCCTCTAGCTGCGCAGAAGGCGCGGGCTCACCTTCCCACAGTGTGATGACGCGGTTTAGCATCCCGTATTCCGTGCTCCAGACCCCCAGCAGCGTCTGCCCCGAGCGCTGCCCGCGTTCGGCCGATAACGCTGCTAGACAGGCGCCTAGCCCTCCTATGCCATGACCGTCCGTTACGAGTTCGTCGACAGCTTGCTGCATGGGTTTACATTCGCCTGTCCCGCGCGTCCGCTTCCTGGAGGGCCTTGATGGCCACTTGCCGGAAGTGCCGCACGAACTCTGCAGGTGGTTTCGCGTAGGCGCCGGTCTTTGCATTGCGCAAGCCGGTGCTGCGGTGCAACTTGACGAGCATTTCAGCGCTGGCCATGACCGAGCCAAAGGAGTCGAAGACGGGCACGCCATCAACATGGCTGATTCGATTGTGTACCAGCACCGAGTTGAGCACGCCTTCGGCGGGAATGATGATGTCGGCGCCGGCGGCAACCATCTTACGCAGCTGTTCGGTCAGACGCGCGATGAGGGTGGCGTCACCGGAGAAGCCGCGTTCCAGTTCGTACTCGGTGAGCCCCGGCGTGCAAGCGGCGACGATGGCAATGCGGGCCTCAAAGCCGTACGCTTTTGCGCGCGCCCTTGCCCGTTTTGCTGCTGCCTCGTCCGGCACGAGGATGCCAAACGCCTGCGCCGACGTGGAGGCTACGCGCAACGAGGTCTCAGACGCCGAGAGCACCGGGATGTCGACCAGGCTGCGACAGATGTCCAGATGCGGATCGCCAAAGCAACTCATCGCCACAGCGTCATAACCTTCCTGCTGGGCACGGATGACGTTCTCGACGATCTGCAGGCAGGTGAGTTGGTACAGCCAGGGCGAGGCAGCCGACTGGAGGGGTGCGAAGTCATGCGTGAAAGTGCCGGGCATAAGACCGTGCAGATCGACGGTGGTGTCGACCTCGCAGACGCGCTGCGCATGCTCCTTCATGAGCTTGGCATAGCCGGGCAGGTCTTCGAGCACAGTCATACTCTGGTGCCAAATACGGATCATCTCGTTGTCTCCGGTTTATTATCGTGACCAGTCCACCAGCAGCCGCGCCACGCGGTCTGTCACTTCCGGCATGCCGACTAGGTAATGCGGCGCACCCCTGATGTCCTGCGTAGTGCAGCGCCCCGCTGCCGCCTTTTTCCAGACCGCGACATGGCTGGGAAACACCGTCTGGTCGGCCGTGAAGTTGAGCAGCAACACGGGGGCACTGGTAGCCGCTAGGCAGCGCGGACCTTCGGCTCGCGTATGCCGAACGCTCCATTGGCTCAGGAAAGAGCGCAGCGTACAGAAGC
>CAISIP010000365.1 GCA_903885415.1 uncultured beta proteobacterium | reverse complement strand
GAGCAGGTGAAGGCGGTGGCGGCGGCAAGCGCCGCCAAGCCGGTCTCACGCGAATCGAGTATCAACGGCAAGCCGGTAGTCCTGATCGACGAAGACTTCGACCGCGCATGGCGACGGGTGGGTCTTTCGCTGGACCGCACCGGCTTTACCGTTGAAGACCGCGACCGCAGCCAGGGAACCTATTTTGTCCGCTATGTGGAGCCCAGCCGAACCCGGGCCGACGTCGGGCTTTTCACGAAGATTTTTGGCGACTCGTCCAAAGGGCCGGAGCCGTTGAAATACCGGATCGTGCTGCGTAGCGACAAAGACACGACCGTCGTATCGATACTCGACGCCAGCGGCGCCCCCGATAACTCGCCCAACGCGCAGCGCATCGTCAGCGTCATCGTCAACGATCTGAAGTAGCGCCCTCGCCGCTTCGATGTTGCGATTCAGGAGCCTGGGCAGCGGCAGCTCAGGTAACGCCACCGTCGTGGAAGCAACCCAGGGAAGCCGGAGCACGCGGCTGCTGGTCGATTGCGGTCTGGGTCTGAAGCAGTTGGGGTTGCGGCTCGCCCGTGCGGACATCAGCGCCAGCCAGATCGACGCCATCTTCATCACCCACGAGCATGGCGACCATATCGGCTGCGCGCGCGCGTTCGCGCTGCGCGAACGCGTTCCGGTCTGGATGAGCGCCGGCACCTACGCTGCCATCGGAAGTCCGGATTTCGACGGCCTGCTCCAGCTTGCCAGCGACGGGACCCGCATCGAACTCGACGCGCTGGAGATTGTGCCGTTCACGGTACCGCACGATGCACGCGAACCGCTGCAGCTGCGTTGTTCGGACGGCGACGCGAGTCTTGCCATATTGACTGACCTGGGCCACGCCAGCGCCCATGTGCTGGAGCAACTCGCGTTGTGCAACGCGATGCTGCTCGAGTGCAACCACGACTCAGACCTGCTTGCTGCGTCGGCCTATCCCGCGTTCCTCAAGCAGCGTGTTGGCGGTATGCACGGCCACCTGTGCAACCAAGACGCCGGTGCTATCGCGGCGGCGCTGCAGCATCCGGGGCTGCGCACCGTCGTGGCAGCGCACCTGAGCGCGCACAACAACCGGCCGGAACTGGCCCGCGCCGCGCTGGCCATGGCGCTGGGCTGCGCACCGGGAGACATTGCGGTCGCCGACCCCCAACTCGGAACCTGCTGGACAGCGGTATGAGGCCCGCCGGGGCAAAAAAAAGCCACCAAACGGTGGCTCTTTGACGATGGCGACAAGCGCCACGCCGCTATCAGGGCTTCTTGACTTCCGAAGCTGCGCCGGAAGCGGCAGGCGCTGCGGCAGCGGCTGGCGCAGCAGAAGCGGCGTCGGATGCAGCAGGAGCCGCTGCAGGTGCGACAGCAGCGGGTGCTGCGGCGGGTGCAGGCTTCTCTTCCTTTTTGCCACAGGCAACCAGAGCAGCAGCAGCGATGATGGCGGCCAGAACGAGCGTCTTGTTCATAATAAATACACCTATTGATTAAGTTATTGGAAATGCGTTTCGGTATCTGCCGGCGCCCTAGCAGGAGCCCGCCAAGGAAGAAAGGTTCTTTCCACCCAGCCGCTGATTATACAAAATATTACAACCCCATACGGGAAAACCCTATCCGCAGGCGCTGAAGGCACCTCGACAGGCGGCACCAGCAGGCGCACCGCAAGCCTCAGTCGGAACCGATCCAGCCCGCCGCGCACCAGTCTTGCAGCAACCCGCGCGCCTGCCCACTGCAGCGCGCGACGTCGGCGGCGCCCAGCGCCCGTTCGTCCGCCAGTCGGCGCATCAGCGCAGCGTCCCGGCCGCTAGCGCAGTAGCTTTCCCCATTGATGTACACATGGCTCGCGTCATACAACATCCGGGTTCTACGGTCCAGTCGCACCGAATGCAGTCGCACCGGGACCCTGCAGGACTCAAAGCAGACTTGTGCCTTGGGTTCGCTAAGGTATTCACCCAGCGCACGATCGAGCAGCACCGGATTTTCCAGTGCGCTTCGCAACGCGCTGCTGGCAAAGTCGGACAGCGCCGTCGGAATCTGCGCCGCGCAAACCGATGCCGACTGGCCGGCGTCGCGGTACATCGCGGCTCCCAGGGCTTCGGGGGCGTCCTGCGCCAAGCGCTGCAGTAACTCGGCGGCGAGTTCCCCGCGCGCAGGCGCGCGAAAACCAATCGAATAAGTCATGCACGCACCCACAGCGACGCCTTCGTGCGCATAGCGCGGCGGCAGGTAAAGCATGTCGCCGGGCTCGAGTTCAAACTCCTGCTCGTATTCAAAATGCCGAAGTATCTTGAGCGGCGCCGCTGGCTCTAGGCTGAGTTTGCGCTGACGGCCAATGCGCCAGCGACGCCGTCCGCTAGCCTGCAGCAGAAACACATCGTAGCTATCGAAGTGCGGGCCGACGCCACCACCGTCCGACGCGTAGCTGACCATCACGTCGTCG
>CAISIP010000364.1 GCA_903885415.1 uncultured beta proteobacterium | reverse complement strand
TCATAGACTTACGTCCAGCAACTGTCGAACCCGAGGGGCAATGTGCGCAGGCCTTGGCGAAAGCGCTCGGCCATCGCCCGTCGCACATGCGCGGTGAAATCAGCGTCGAAATTTTCCGGCTTGCTCGCCAGTTGCCCTCCGATGAAAGCGACGCATTGGGCCATCGGCATGCCGCGAAACTGATCGTGCAACTGCTCGCTTGAAATCGTCACGCCGATCTGGAGCGCTGCTTGCTGCAATACGGCAAGCCCCGGCCCTTCGCTGTCGACCAAGGTGCCATCGCAGTCGAAAATCAGCGCGTCGATGCGCCGCTGCACGCCGGCCCCTGCTGGCAGCAGACTCAAGATCCGATCCAGTGCGGGGCGCGCTTTTGGGAAAAAGCAAGGGGGCCCTCCACTGCGTCCCGGCTCGCCAACATCCGCTGCGCCGCCGGATAATGCGCATCCAAGGCGGCGGCTAGGCCAACATGTTCGAGACTTTGCAGCAGCACCTGCTTGCTAGCTTCGATCGCAAGTGGGGCGCAGGCGACAATCTGAGCGGCCAGTACACGGGCCCGCGCGAGCGACTCGCCGCGCGGCGCCACCTGGTTGATCAATCCGATCCGCAGCGCCTCGACAGCACTAATGCGCTGGGCGGTAAGCGCTAGGTACATGGCGTCCTTCATGGCCATGCCGCGGGCCAACCGCTGCAGCGCGCCGCCGCCCAGCGCAGCCAGACCGACCAGCGGCTCGGACAGCGCGAACTCGGCATGCTCACAGGCGACCGCCAGGTCGCATGCCGCGACGATTTCGGCTCCGCCTCCCATGCACAGCCCGTTGACCGCCGCAATCACCGGCTTCCACAGATCCAGACGCGTGGTGACCCCGCCAAATCCGCCCCTGGGATAGTCGTAAGGGCCGGTCAGTGCGAGCGACTTCAAGTCCGTGCCCACGCAAAAACTGCGTTCGCCGACGCCGGTGATGATGGCCACGCGCAGCGACGGGTCTGCGGCATAGTCGTCTATGGCGGCAGACAGCTCCGCATGCGCGTCGAAATGCAATGCATTGAGCACTTCCGGGCGGTTGATGGTGAGGGTCAGGATGCCGTCACTGGCATCAACTTGGATAAACTTGAACGGCATTTCGGCACTCCTAGCATTTCAGTAGGTGCGCAGTGTGCCACGGCCGGCAGGATCCGATCGGCGCCGTTCGTTGCCATCGGACCCGGCACAGGCCATGCGCTGCGTAGCGCTATCTGCCAGCATGCGGGGAGCCACACCGGCTTCGCCGGTGTGGCCGGGCTTGCGTTCACCGTCTGAATCTGGGTACCGGCAGACGTGCCGCGTCAGTGACCGGTGAGCCGGCCCACCGCCTCTTCAGCGTACAGCACACCATCGGCGACCATGGCGTCGATGGCGCCCGCCGAATAGCCCAACCCCTGCGCGATCGCCCGGTTGTGCTGACCGAGCAGCGGCGCCGGGCCGCTGGGCGAGGTATCACAGTCGGAGAAGCGAAATGGCAGGTTGGGCAGTCGTATCTTTCCCAGCAAGGGGTGCTCCTGCTCGACGACCATGCCACGCGCCAGCGTCTGCGGATCGGTCAGCACCTGGTCGATGGTTTGCACCGGCGCTGCGGGGACGCCGGCGGCATCGAGCGCCTGGCAGCAAGCCTTGACCGACGCCTGCTCCATGGTCCACGCGCGCGCCTTGGCCAATATGTCCGGTCGGTGCGCATTACGGCCCGCCTGGTGGTGAAAACGGGTGTCGGCCGCATACGCCTCGCCCCCTATCAGGCGGGCGAACCGCAGCCAGGCGTCGTCAACCTGCGCGGCGATCACCAGATAGCCGTCGCGCGCCGCGAACACCCCATACACGGTGCTTTCGGGCAGGTCGTGCCCGGTCTGCACCGGCAACTCGGCGCCGCCGCTCATCAGGTAGCCCTGGGCCGCATAGTCGTGCATCGACACCATGCAGTCGTAGAGCGCGAGATCAATGTGCCGGCCGCGGCCGCTACTGACCCGGCCGAACAGCGCCGCGCAGATCGCAGACACGCCGTGCATGCCGGCGTACATGTCGGCGATGGGCATTCGAAACAGCGGCGGCGCCTGGCCCGGGACCCCAATCAAAGACATCGCGCCGCTCTTGGCCTCGGCAATCAGGCCGAATCCCGCTCGCGCCGCGTCAGGGCCGGTGTGTCCGTAAGCCGACACCGAGCAATACACCAGCCTCGGGTTGCGCCTGGCCAACTCTTGGTAACCCAGGCCCAATTTATCGAGCGCGCCGGGGCGGTAGTTCTCGACGAAGACGTCGGCGCCCTGGCACAACTTGTGGAGCAACTCCAGGCCACGCGCGTCCTTCAGATTCACGCACAGCCCCTGTTTGCCCATGTTCTGCTGCATGAAGTAGCCGCTCTGGCCCGAGACGATGGTCGGGCTCGCGCGGCCAGCGTCGCCGGCAACCGGCCGCTCGACCTTGATGACTTCGGCGCCCATCGCACCCAAGCAGCGCGACATATGCGGCCCGGCCAGAAAGTGGCTGTAATCGATGACGCGGATTCCCGCGAGCGGCAGCGAAGTCACCTCCGCGGCCACTGCCTGCGACGCATTACTCTGGCTGTCCATAGGGGCCTTTCGAATCATCACTGCGTGTTCGCTCTCGTGCAGCACCTTCGCGTGCCGGTTGTTCAATTCTGACAGCAACAGGACGTCCGCTATCTCGGGCGACTCCTCTACGCGCGCCGACCTGCCACAGCAAAGCGCATATGCACGCTGTCGTCGATCATGATGGGCCGCAGGAAATTCCAAGTCCACCCTATCGACATGCCAGAGACAAACCCGTACTCACTTTGCATCTTTAGTCCCTCGGCGATCGAAAGACCCAGCAGGCCATGGGCGACGCGGGTCCCAAAAGGTGTCGTCGTCGCGTACTCCTTATCCCTATGCACCGGCGTGAAGTCGCCTTTTAGTTCGGCCTAAGCTGTGACGGGTGCCTCAGCCATCGTGCACGTCGCACTGACGCAGACATCGTCTTCCCAAGCCTTGTCCCAGTCGCGATACGGCCTCAAAAAAACTCGATGGCGGTCCGGGCCATTGACTGACTTTTAGATGTCGAAATGGCGGGCTTCATGCGCGGGCATTGACGGCCAGCACCTGCGCCACCGCCTCACCGTGCGCCTGGATCAGCTCGATCGCTAGGCCATCGGGCAATTGAAGCCAGTGGCGTCCCTGGGGCAGTGCTTGCACG
>CAISIP010000363.1 GCA_903885415.1 uncultured beta proteobacterium | reverse complement strand
GAGCGCGCCGTAGGCGATGTCCTCGGGCGTCCCAAGGTGGCCCACCGGCTGCAGCGCTGCGTAAACCCGCTCGGCCTCGGCCGGATCCTTGATGCGTGCCATTCCCTGGCGCAGCAGGGGCGTCTCGATGAAGCCCGGGTGGATCGTGTTGACGCGGATGGCCAGGCGCTTCTCGGCGCACGACAGCGCGACCGACTTGCTGTACAGGCGCACGCCGCCCTTGGATGCACTGTAAGCGTCCAAGCCGTCTAGGCTGACCAGGCCCATGACCGACGATATGTTGATGATCGACCCATTCACCGGGTCGCTGTCGCGCATCGCCGCCAGCGCGTGCTTGGTGCCGAGGAATACGCCGTCGAGGTTGACCGCCATGACGCGCCGCCAGTCCTCCATCGTTGTGTCGGCCGGAAAGGATCGGCCGACGTTCATTCCGGCCGAGTTGACGGCGATGTTCAGGCGGCCAAAGCGCTCTCGGGTCTTGGCCATCACGGCGATCCAACTTTGCTCTTGCGACGCGTCGAGATGCAGATAGATCGCGCTGCCGCCCTGCGCCTCGATTTCCGCGCGAACGGCGTTGCCCCCGGCGTCGTTCAGGTCGGCGAGGACGACGCTTGCGCCTTCGCGCGCGAGCATCCGGGCGATGGCCGCGCCGAGTCCGCTGGCAGCGCCACTGACCACAGCAATTTTTCCGGCTACACGTTGCATAGTTTTTCTTTCATGGTCTCAGGGGGTCCGCTTTCGCGGCATCATTTGCATCGCGGTGCGATAGATCACGCAGGCATGATGGACGAATAAGGTGATCGCGCCCTAGGTGCAGGGCCCCAGCCGACGGTGCGCAACCCGCTGACACCAGCGATCCGGTGCGGGACGGCTTCAGCGCTGGCGCCAGGCCTGCGCGCCGCGGGCGAGCCGACGCGTCAGCAGCACATGGGCCAGCTTGACGCTCGCCGAGGTGGCGACGATGGCGACGGCCATCGCGGCGGCGGCGGCGGTGAAGCCAGCCTCGTCCATGTTGACGATCGTGATCGACGCCAGCTTGGTGTCGGTCGAGTACAGGAAAATCACGGCCGACACCGTCGTCATCGCGTTGACGAACAGGTAAATGCTGATATCGAGCACCGCGGGCAGGCAGATCGGCACCGTCACGCGCGCCAGCGTTCGCAGCAGCGACACTTTCAGCGACGCCGAAACCGCCTCGAACTCGTGGTCGAGCTGCTTGAGCGCCGTGGTCGCCGTCAGGTGGCTCACCGTATAAAAATGGGTGAGCGAGTTGACCACCAGGATCGCCATCGTGCCGTAGATAAAACCGAAGGGGTTTTCGCGCGCATTGAAGAAGAATATGTAGGCCAGTCCGAGCACCAGCCCCGGAACCGCCATCGGCAGCATGGCCATGAATTGCGCAACCGCGCGCACGGCTGCGAATGCGCGCGTCTTCTCCAGCAGGTAGGCGCCGACGAAGACCACCAGGGTGCCGATCACGGCGGTCCAGCCGGCGAGCTTGAGCGAGTTCCCGTAAGCGGTCCAGCCGTCGGTGTCGAACTCGCCAAAGGCGTAGTTGTTCAGCGTAAGCGTCAGGTTGTAAGGCCAGCGCGTCACCAGCGAGGCCCAGGCCGCCATCGCCAACAGGACAAAGACCATGCCACCGACCAGCGTGCAAAAGAGCAGCAGCACGGTGTCGCGCCGCGGCGCGGGCTTTGGCACCAGTGGCACCGCGCGCGCTGACAGGAGCGCGACCTGACGGCGCTGGATGATGCGGTCGGCCGCGAAGGCGAGAACGGCCGGAAACAGCAGCACAAAGCCCACCACCGCGCCCATCTCGAAATTCTGCTGGCCTATCACCTGCTT
>CAISIP010000362.1 GCA_903885415.1 uncultured beta proteobacterium | reverse complement strand
TCCGCCACCCGGCTGTTTGCACCCTACGCCTGGGGCGCGCTGAGCGACCGCAGCGGCGAACGCATCAAGCTGCTGCGCTTGGGCGCGGTGCTGGCGCTGCTCGCGTCGTTCGGCTTGTGGTTCGATGGCGGTCCATGGTGGCTGGCGACGGTCTTTCTGCTGACGTTTACCAACACCAGTGCGATGATGTCGATGGGCGAGGCCGCGATGGCCCAACTCGTCAGCCGGGGCGGCGCCTTCGACATGCGCCGATACGGCCGGGTCCGAATGTGGGGCTCTTTCGGTTTCCTGCTGACGGTGCTGCTGGCCGGCGCCGGGTTCGACGCATTCGGTATGCGCATATTTCCGGTGATGGTCAGTGTTACTTTGCTGCTCGTTGGCGCCAGTGCCTGGATGCTTCCGGACACCAAAGAGGCGGTGCATCCTTCGCAGCTCAGGCCAGCGGTCGGCCCGGTACTGCGCCAGCCGGCGGTACGCTGGTTTTTTGCGGCGCTGTTTTTCCATGTGCTGGCGCACATGGGAATTTACATTTTCTTTTCGCTCTACCTGGATTCCGTCGGCTACGCCAAGAGCGTCATCGGCTTGCTGTGGGCGGTGTCGGTATTGGCCGAGGTGGTCTGGTTTGCGCGCCAGGGAAGATGGATGCGGGGCCTGAGCCTCAACGCCTGGCTCGTGCTGTGCGGTTGCGCGACCCTGCTGCGCATGGGCATTACCGCGGGTGCGGCATCGGTGCTGGCGCTGGTGGTAGCCGCGCAACTGCTGCACGCGCTGAGCTTCGCTGCGCACCATGCGGCGTGCATTGGTCTTGTCTCGCAGCACTTCCCCGGTCGTCTGCGCGGCCGCGGCCAGGCGCTGTTTACCGTGATCGGCTATGGCCTACCCGGTGTCCTGGGTGGCCTGCTCGGCGGCCTGCTGAGCGCGCGCTTCGGGCTGCAGAGCATTTTTTGGGCCTGCAGTGCCACCAGCGTGTTGGCCACCGGCTGCGCCCTCAAGGCCTGGTACCACCGGCCGCCGCTGGCTGGCGCGGCGGCGTGAAGCTATCGAGTTCGCTCCGAACGCCATCAAAGCAAGTATGTCTACCGCCACACACACCCTCTCGGACGCAGCCATTGCGGCCCCAGCGATCACGGGCTCCAGCGACGTCTACCTGATCCTGGGCGACCCGGTGGCGCAGGTGCGGGCGCCGGAGTCTTTCAACCTGGTCTTCAAGCACCTGGGGATCAACGCGGTGCTGGTTCCGGTCCATGTCGCGCCGCAGGATCTGGCTGCATTCGTCAAGGCGGCGTTTTCCGCGCACAACATCAAGGGCATGTGGGTCACGATACCGCACAAGACACCGATCATGGAACTGCTTGACCTGTGCAGCGACCGCGCGCGCGCCGCCGGCGCCGTCAATGCGCTGCGCCGGCTGCCTGACGGGCGCATCGCCGGCGACCTCTTTGACGGCGAGGGTTTCGTTGCCTCGCTCGATTACTACGCCATCGCCTATGCGGGCCGGCGCGTGCTGGTCATCGGCGCCGGCGGCGCTGCGGCCGCCATCGGCGCCTCGCTGCTGCTCGCCAGCGCCGGTGCAGTAGCCGAAATCGCCTTCTTCGACCCCGCTCCCGGGCAAGCGCAGGCGCTGGCCGACCGGCTTGGCCGGCTTGGGCGCTCCCGTGTGCGGGCGGTCGGCAGCAGCGACCCCGCCGGTTTCGACCTGGTGGTCAACGCATCGCCTCTGGGGCTGCGCGCCTGCGACCCGCTTCCCTGTGACGTTGCGCGCATGGATGCCGGCGCCGCGCTGGTCGACATACTGATGAAGAACCAGCCTACACCGGTGGTGCGCGCCGCGCGCGCACGCGCGCTGGTGGCGCAGCCCGGTTTCGAGATGATGATCCAGCAGACCCACCTGTACCTGGAGTTCTTTGGTTTTGGCCAGGCGTCGGACAGTCTGCGCGGCAAGCTGGACTTCATCCGGGACAAAATTTCCCAGGCCTGACGCTGCCGATGTCGGCAGCAAGCGCGGGCTGGCGCTGGCTGTGACGGGTCCAGCCGAACAGCGCCGGATTGGACGTCGGCAACCCGCCCTTGCATTGCGAGCTCGACGGAGTTGTCGATCTTGAAAATCACATGGGACGCGTCCAGAGGCATGCGAAACCGGGAGCCATGGTCTTCGACCACATCGCACGCATGGCCTACACCGCGCGATCCCACCGCGCTCGCCTCGAGGAATCCGGTCGCGAGGTCATCGCGCTGAGCCATGCGCAACTCGCCGAGTTCGTTGGCAACTCGATCGAGCTGTCGGGGCACAGCGGCCGGATCCTGGCGCTCTCGCAGCGCGGCTCCCACCGTCTGAAGCCCACCCAGACGGCTTGCATCGAACGCTCCGTCCGTTTGCTGTCGCTGGTAGTGCCCACCATGGAAAAGGCCGGGGCTCGGTGCGCCGCATGATTGCGAGCATTCACCTGTCGCCGTGTCGGGGCCTCATGACCGCGTCACCAAAAGGATAGCAAGCGCATGGCCTGCAACGTCCGCTAAACCCTAGCCAAGGTGCTAGGGGCGAACCCCGCGTCGGTTCACCGCAATACGTTTCTGTGCTGCGCGATCAAGCAGGGCTGCGGCTCTAGAAACTAACCGGTCGACAAGTTGGGCATGATCAAGCGGGGCCCCAGCCATGCCGCTAGGGCCCCGGCGCCGAAAGCTTGCGATGTTGGACAAGTGCAGCTCCCTGACTAAGCGAGGCCAACCTTGGGCCATCGAAAAATCGCCGCAGCCGTCGAGCAATTCGGGCGCAGATTTGACGAGCTCCGGCAATTGGCGCTTGCTGATTTCCGATCACCTGCCCGGGTCGCGCGAAACGACTCGCATAACCGCTGCGCACTGGATCTGCATCAGTTCCAAATGACAGCAAGTCCAAATTGCAGTAAACTGAATGAAACGACATTTCATTGTGAAATGACAAACGAATTGCAAATTTCCTGATCGGATATCCACCATGTCAGTGGGTCATGTGTCGCGAGCCTGGGAGGTCATTGAGGCCTTGTTTAACTACCCTGAGGGCCGTACCCTTGGGGATCTGGCAGCCCAAACGGGACAACCCAAGGCATCAGTCTTCAGGGATCTGCGCGAGTACTGCGCCTTGGGCCTGGTGCGCCAGGATGAGCCCAGCCAGCGCTATGTCCTGACGCATAAAGTCATCGGCCTGGCTTTGCGACACCTGGCACGCACTGGTGTCCATGATGCCGCACAACCTGTGCTCGACCGACTGGCGCGGACTGTAGGCGAGTTGGTGCGGTTGGCAGTGATGGACGGCGACACGCCGGTCTATGTAGCCTGGTCCCAGGGGCGGCACAGCAGTCTGCGCTACGAGCCTATCAATGGGGATGTGGCACCGCTCTTCTGCACGGCAACCGGGCATGCATTTTTGGCTTCGCTGGATGATGATCGCGCCTCGCGATTGCTTGCGGCGCAACCCCCGCTCGTTGCGGATGCGTTTGGTCGAAATGCCCCCCGCACTCTGGCGGCCACGCTGCGCAAGGTACGCGAGACCCGTTCGCGCGGTTACGGTCTGGTGGTCGACAGCTTTGTCGAAGGCATGACAGCCGTGGCGGCGAACGTCGCAGGCGCCTTTGCCGATGGGTCTGTGGTCGGAGTCATCAGCATTGCGGTCCCCACTGCGCTGTGCGATGCACGCCGTGCAGCAGAACTGGGTACCCATGCATTCGCGGCCGCCCAAGAGCTTTCGGGCGTCTACAAGCTTTCAAAGCACTTTCGCCCAGGTGGCGAGCAGTCCACCGCCACCGCTCCATAACCCTCTCTCACACACCGTTTACACCAAGGAGACACCATGTCAGGAAAATTTCACTGGAAGATGTTCGGCGCGCTCATCGCGGCGCTGATCCATTCAATCGCCCTGTCACAGAATGTCCGCATTGCGAATGTGATCGAACTGTCAGGACCAGGTGCCTCCGCAGGCGTGCAGTGGCGCGATGCTGCAGAGTTGGCCAAGGACGAGATCAACAAGTCGGGCGGAATTCTGGGACGTCAGGTCGAACTGATGCACTTCGACACACAGACCAATCCTGGTGTCTCCCGTTCCCAGATGCTCAAGGCGCTCGAGGAAAAGCCCTATGTCGTGCTCGGCACCATTTACTCGGGCTCCACCAAGGTCAACATGGAATTGACGCGCCAGGCCGAGGTACCTCAGATCGTGGGCGCACAAGGTGCAGATCTCACCCAGGTCGGCAACCCTTACCTGTTCCGTGCCAACCTGGGTCAGCAGTTCGGGATCCCGAAGGTGGTCACCTACCTCAAAGACACGATCAAGGCCCGTAGCGTGTCGGTGGTCTGGGTGAACGATGATTTCGGCAAGGGCGGACGCAAGGAATTCGTAGCCGCCGCGGCAGCCCAGGGTCTCAAGGTCGGCGCCGATGTTTCAACGGACGCCAACCAGATCGACTTCACAGCGGCGGTGTTGGCGGCCAAAAATGCGGGCTCCGATGCCGTGTTCGTGTACCTGCACGAAGAGGAAAGCGCCAGGTTCCTGATCGCCGCACGGAAGCTCGGCCTGGAAACTCCGATGGTGGGCGAGACGACCTTGTTGAGCCAGAAGGTCATTGACCTTGCAGGCTCTGCGGTCAACGGTGTGCGCGGCTTCATTCCGCTGACTGCCGATGCGCCTGTGCCTGCCGTCAAGAAATTCCGTACGGATTTCGAGAAGCGATTCAATTACACGCCGGCGCATGCCGGCATGCAGGGCTACCTCGCCATGTACGTCATCAAGGCGGTCGCGGAGGCAAACGGAAACTTGGACAGCAAGGCCTTTGCCAAGCGTCTGCACGGCATGACGATCAGCGCCGAGAAGTATCCCGGTGTGCTGATGGATACCCGCTGGGACGAGAACGGAGATGTTGACCGCCAGACCTTCATGGCCGAGGTGGTCAACGGCAAGCAGGTGATTTCCCAGACCATCCTGCCTGCCTGGCAAAAGAAGTAAGGCGCAGACACCTTGACAAGCCAGCTATACATTCGCCAGCAGTGGTACGTGTTGGCCTGGTCGCATGAGTTAGCGAACGGTCCGCTCGCGCGCACGGTCATGGAGCAGCCCATCGTGGTCTTCCGCACGGAAGGCGGCTCGGTGGCCGCGCTGGAAGACCGCTGTTGCCACCGGGCAATGCCCCTCAGCATGGGAGCGGTTGTCGGCGAGCACATCCGGTGCGTGTACCACGGCCTGGAATTTGACTGCCAGGGGCGATGCGCTCGTATTCCCGGACAGGAGGCGATTCCGAAGGGATTTGCGGTGCGCAGGTATCCCGTGGTCGAGAGGGACCGCATGGTCTGGATCTGGATGGGAAACCCCGAAGGGGCGCAGCTGCAAAGCATTCCAACCTACCCATTCCACGACGATTTGGCAAATTGGCATACGGCCTATGACATGGTTCCGTTTGCGTGCAACTACGAGCTGATCCATGACAACCTCCTGGACCTGACCCATTTGGCCTATGTGCATCCGCACACCATCGGGGGCAATGCGGGGGCGCATTTCGGCGCCGAGATGACGATCACCGAGGATGCCCAGGGCCTGCATGTCCGACGCTGGATGCCCGGGTCTGTGCCTCCGCCAACCTATGCGCTTTCGGTGCCGTTGGCCGATCGGGTGGACCGCTGGCAGGAGGTCCACTTCCGACCGGGGCTGGTATTGAACTACTCAGGGGCGGTCAATGCCGGCGAAGACCCGAGCGCAGATGGTGGCTACCGGGCCCGCAACCTCAATGCATTGACCCCGGAGACTGCCACGACGACACACTACTTCTTCTCTGCATCGCACGGGCACCGGCTGGACGATCCTGACTGGACCCGGCAGCACTTTGAGCAGATCAAGCAAACCTTCATGGAAGACTACACGGTCCTGATGCGGCAGCAGTTGTCCATTTCTTGTAGCCCCGAGCGCGAGTTGCGGGTCGTCTTGGCGGACCGTGCCGCTGCGCGGTCGCG
>CAISIP010000361.1 GCA_903885415.1 uncultured beta proteobacterium | reverse complement strand
TTCGGCCTGGATCCGGCGCCAGCAGCAGACCGCCATCTTATGTCAGCCTCGAAACGATCGGCCAGGCGCTACAGAACGCGTCGGTCGCCTTGTGCTGGATCAGGGGGTCAAGGGCCGGGGAGTGGAACCATGCGGGCATGGCAAATACCCCTTGCACGCCGGAGCTTCCGACGCTAATACAGGCGATGCTGGAGCCGGCCCGCTATCCGCACCCGGTGGTTCGGGTCGATCTGGTGCAGACGCATATCTCCTGGATCCTGCTAGCCGGCGACTTTGCCTACAAGGTCAAGAAGCCATTGAAGCTACCGTTTCTGGACTTCAGCACCCTGGAGCTGCGGCGCATTTTTTGCCTGGAAGAGCTGCGGCTGAACCGCCGCTACGCGGCCGACATCTACCTGTCGGTGCTGCGCATCTGCGGGTCTGCGCAAGACCCGGTATGGGAGGGCGATGGCGCTGCGGTCGAATACGCGCTGCGGATGCGCCGCTTTGACGACCGCATGCGGCTCGACCGTATGTGCGTGCGGGGTGAGCTCGAGCCGACGCACCTGTCGGACCTGGCCAATGCGCTGCGGGAGTTTCACCTGCAGGCGGCGCCAGCGCCGGCAGCGTCGCGCTTCGGCGCCCCGGCGCAAGTGCGTGCGTCCGCGCTGGACAATTGCGCACAGCTCGCGCAACTTCTGCCAGGGCCAGCACTTGGCCGCAGGCTGCAGGTGCTTCGCGACTGGACGCTGGCGCAGTGTGAGCGGCTAGCGCCGCTGATGGCTTCGCGCAAGGAGCGCGCGCTGGTGCGCGAATGCCATGGCGACCTGCATCTGGAAAACCTGGTACTGCTCGACGGTCGTGTGCGGATGTTCGATTGCATCGAGTTCAACCAGGACCTGCGCTGGATAGACCTGGCAAACGAATACGCCTTTCCCTACATGGATCTGCTCGCGCGCCGGCAGCCCGGCCTCGCCGGCTGGCTCGCCAACGAGCTCCTGGGCGCCAGCGGTGACTATCAGGCTGCAGAGCTGCTGCGCTTCTACGCGGTCTACCGGGCCTTGGTGCGCGCCAAGGTCGCTGCGATCCGGGCGGCGCAGCGCCGGGAGGTCCCGGGCGCCGACGTGCTGGACCCGGTCGCGCTGGCCGAGGACCTGCTCGCACCGGCTCCACCCCGGATGGTGATCACGCACGGACTATCGGGATGCGGCAAGACCCATGCCTCCGGCGCCTTGCTGCGGGCCGACCCGCGGGCATCGACGCTGCGCCTGCGTTCGGATGTCGAACGCAAGCGTATCCACGGGCTGTCGACGGCGCAGGCCAGTGGCTCGCAGACCGGCGGCGGCATCTACACGCAGGAGGCCAACGCGCAGACCTATGACCGGCTGCACCAGCTCGCAGCAGGCCTGCTACGCGCGGGCTGGTCGGTCATCGTCGATGCGGCCTTCCTGCAGCACGCCGAACGCGCGCGCTTTCAGGCGCTGGCAGCTGCGGTCGGCGCACCCTACGCCATCCTGGCACCGAAGGCGCAGACGCAGACGCTGCGCGAGCGTATTCTGGCGCGCGGCGCCATCGGTCACGACGCCTCCGAGGCCACACTGGAAGTACTCGAACAGCAGGTTCGCGCCCTGGAGCCACTCAGCGCAGCCGAAGAAGCGCTGCGGCTGGCGCATCGCTAGCCCCGCCGGTCGCCGCGGGACCCGGCCCTGACTCAGGTAATCGGCGCGGGATTGAAAAGCACCAGCGCGTTATGCAGCTTCCAATGCTCGGCCCAGGTCTTCTTGCCGCTGGCCACTGCGAGCAGCATGCGAAAAAGCTCCCAGCCGATGTCTTCGATGCTCGCCTCGCCGGTCGCGATGCGCCCGGCGTCAAGGTCCATCAAATCGTGCCAGCGCCGCGCGAGATCGCTGCGGGTTGCCACCTTGATCACCGGCACCTCGGCCAGACCGTAGGGCGTTCCGCGGCCGGTGGTGAAAACATGCAGGTTCATTCCCGCCGCCAGTTGCAGCGTGCCGCAGATGAAGTCGCTGGCCGGTGTCGCGGCGTAGATCAGGCCTTTTTGTGCCAGCTTTTCGCCCGGCGCCAGAACGCCCACGATCGGCGCGCTGCCCGATTTGACAATCGAGCCCATCGCCTTCTCGACAATGTTCGACAACCCGCCGGCCCGGGTGCCCGGGGTGGTGTTCGCGCTGCGATCAACCCCACCCTTGCGCAGGTACGCGTCGTACCAGGCCATCTCGCGCACCATGGCGTCGGCCACCTCGGCGCTCGCAGCGCGTGCCGTCAACTGCGCGATGCCGTCGCGTACCTCGGTGACCTCGGAGAACATCACGGCGGCCCCGGCACGCACCAGCAGGTCGGTCGCAAAACCCACCGCCGGGTTGGCGGTGACACCCGAGAAGGCATCGCTGCCGCCGCACTGCACGCCAACCACCAGGTCGGAAGCCGGGCAAGTCTGACGCCGGCGCGCGTCAAGCCGCTGCAGGTGCTCGCGGGCCTGGCGCATGATCGACTCGATCATCGACATGAAGCCCACATGCTGCGCGTCCTGCAGGCATACGACGTCGAGTTGGGCTTGCTGGGTACCAGCGCCACCCAGACCCCG
>CAISIP010000360.1 GCA_903885415.1 uncultured beta proteobacterium | reverse complement strand
GCACACCATGGTGCGGGTGGTGCGCGGCGGCGAAGAGGTGAAGATATCCAAACGATCGGGTTCCTATGTCACCTTGCGCGATCTGATCGAGTGGACGAGAAAGGATGCGGTGCGCTTCTTTCTGCTCAGCCGCAAGCCCGACACCGAGTATGTGTTTGACGTCGACCTGGCGCTGGCGCAGAACAATGACAACCCGGTGTACTACGTGCAGTACGCGCACGCCCGCATCAGTTCCGTGCTGGCTGCCTGGGGCGGCGACGCGCAGGCACTGGCCGCAGTGGACCGGACGCCGCTGCAAAGTCCGCAGGCGCTGGCCTTGATGCTGCAACTGGCGAAATACCCCGAGATGCTGAGCGCAGCCGCGCAGGATTTCGCACCGCACGACGTCAGTTTCTACCTGCGCGATCTTGCCGCCTGCTACCACAGTTACTATGATGTCGAGCGCATCCTGGTCGACGACGAGCCGGTTCGTCTGGCCCGACTGGCGCTGGTTGCCGCGACTGCACAGGTGCTGCGCAACGGGCTGGCCATGCTGGGCGTGGATGCCCCGCAGACAATGTGAAGCGCTGCGATGCAAAGCGTCGCCCCGGGGCTGGGGTGCGCTCAACCGATCGGGCCTGGCTATGAAATTGACCGTCAAGGAAAGCGCAGCATGAACCAGCAGGCAGGAGGCACGTTTCTGGGCCTTATCCTGGGCATTGTGATCGGCTTGGGCGCTGCGCTGGCGGTCGCCGTCTACGTCACCAAGGTGCCGGTTCCGTTTCTGAGCAAGGGGCAGAGCCGCACGACCGAACAGGATGCGGCGGAGGCCAGCAAGAACAAGGATTGGGATCCTAACGCGCCGCTCTACGGCAAAAACCCGGCCCGGCCGGCGTCAGCGCCGGCGTTGGAACCGGCCTCGGCTGCGAGCGCGGCTTCGGGGGCTGTCGCAGCGCCTGCGGCGCCCGCGGCCGCGGCCTCCGGGCCGGAGCCCAGGGCGGGTGCGCTGGCCGATCCGCTGGGCGACCTGGCAAAGTCGCGTCTGGCGGCGACCGGCAGCGACCCCTTTTCCTATTTCGTTCAGGTGGGCGCCTACCGCAGCGCCGAAGAAGCCGAAAGCCAGCGCGCCAAGTTGTCGCTCAGTGGCATCGACGCCAAGGTGTCCGAGCGCGAACAGTCCGGGCGCACCGTCTTTCGGGTCCGCGTCGGCCCCTTCGACAAACGCGACGACGCCGACAAGGCCAAGGACAAGCTGGAGTCGTTAGGCTTGGAGACGGCCATGGTGCGGGTGCAGCGATGACAGCCGCTGCGGCGCGCTGAAGGCGCCAGAGGTAATTGGAAGAGAAAACAACAACGTGGGAGTTTGGCAAGCATGAAACGTCGCGATTTTTCCCTGGCCTGTGGGTCGACACTGGCTGCTGTCGCTTTTGCGCAGACGGCTGCATTCAAGCCTGAGCGTGGCAACGACTATCTGGTGCTGGAGAAGCCGGCCGCGGTGGACGCGCCGGCAGGCAAGGTGGAGGTGGTCGAATTCTTCTGGTACAGCTGCCCACATTGCAACGCCTTCGAGCCGGCGCTGGACGCCTGGATCAAGCACCAGCCCAAGGAGGTGGCGGTCAGGAGGATTCCGGTCAGTTTCAGGGACGACTTTGGCCCGCAGCAACGACTCTTCTTCGCAATCGACGCCATGGGCCTGGTCGACAAGCTGCATGCCAAGGTGTTTTCCGCGATCCATGTTGAAAAACTGCTGCTGGCGAAGACCGACGCGATCGCCGACTGGGTCGCCAAGCAGGGCGTCGACAGGGCCAAGTTTCTCGAGCAGTTCAACTCGTTTTCGGTGGCCACCAAAGCCACTCGCGCGACCCAATTGCAGAATGCGTACAAGGTCGAGGGCGTTCCCGCCCTGGGCGTTGCAGGGCGTTTTTACACCGATGGAACGCTGGGCAAGAGCATGCCGCGCGCGCTGCAGGTGGTCGAATACCTGGTCGCCGAGGTCCGCGCCGGGCGCTGACGCCGCCGCGCTGCGCCGTTCGGTGCTTTGTCCGCACGGAGTTGTCGTGCCAATGCGCCGAAAGTGGCATGCCCCGAGGCTACAATCCAAACGCAGCGCGTGGCTGCAAGATTCGTGCCTTTATGAAAACCCTGATTTTCCAGTGGGCCTGCTGCATGGCAATGGCATGGTTGCCGGGCGCGGTCATGGCCGAAAAGGCCGACCGCAGCAAGCCCATGCATATCGAGGCCGATGCCTTGCGCTACGACGACAACCAGCAAACCAGCGTCTTTAACGGCCGGGTGGTGCTCAGCAAGGGAACGATGCTGATCCGCGGCGCGTACCTTGAGGCGCGCCAGGACCCGCAGGGCAACCAGTTTGGTCTCATCAAGGCCGAAGCCGGCAAGCTCGCGTATTTCAGGCAAAAGCGCGAGTCGCGACCGGGCGGGCCGGACGAGTTCATCGAGGGCGAGGCTGAGGTCATCGAATACGATGGCAAGGCAGACACGGTGCGTTTCCTGCAACGCGCGCAGTTGCGCCGCCTCGTCGGAACCACCCTCCAGGATGAAATGTCGGGCGCGGTGATTGTGTACGACAACACCAGCAGCGTGCTGACCGTCGACGGCGGGCCGGCGAAGTCGGCGACACGCGTGCGTGCGATGCTCACGCCCCGCGTCGACGAGTCGCGTTCTGCGCTGCCCGCGCCCGGGCCCGCCGCATCGGTGCCCGCGCTGCGGCGCTCGGCAACATTGGGCGGAGAAAAGAAGTGACCTTGGCGTCGACGGGCGGCGCGGCAGCGCCATCGACGCCGGCCAAGGCCGCAGCGGGTAGCCGGCTTGAAGCACGCCATCTGCAGAAGTCCTACGGCAGCCGCAGGGTGGTTCAGGATGTCTCGCTGGCGGTTGGCGAAGGCGAGGTGGTCGGTCTGCTGGGTCCCAATGGCGCTGGTAAGACCACCTCGTTCTACATGATCGTAGGCCTGGTTCGACCGGGAGCGGGCGACATCAGCATCGACGGCGCGTCGGTGGGCCATCTGCCGATCCACCGGCGTGCGCGCCTGGGCCTGAGCTATCTGCCGCAGGAGGCTTCGATTTTTCGCAAGCTCAATGTTCAGGACAATGTGCGCGCCGTGCTGGAGTTGCAACTGGACCGCGATGGCAAGCCGGCCTCGGCCGCCTTTATCGAGCAGCGCCTCGCGAGCCTGTTGCACGAACTGCGCATTGAGCACCTGCGCGACTCGCCGGCGCTCTCGCTCTCGGGCGGCGAGCGCAGGCGGGTCGAGATAGCGCGCGCGCTGGCGACGCAGCCGCGCTTCATCCTGCTCGACGAGCCGTTCGCGGGAATCGACCCGATTGCGGTGATCGAGATCCAGCGCATCATCAACTTCCTGAAGTCGCGCGGCATCGGCATTCTGATCACCGACCACAACGTCCGCGAGACGCTCGGAATCTGCGACCACGCTTACATCATCAGCGACGGCCAGGTGTTGGCCCAGGGGACGCCGGCAGAAATCGTCGGCAATGCCGACGTGCGGCGCGTCTACCTCGGCGAGCATTTCAGAATGTAGCCATGGCGCAGCCACAATGAAGCCCGGACTTTCGCTGCGCGTCTCGCAGCATCTGGCACTCACGCCGCAGTTGCAGCAGTCGATCCGACTGTTGCAACTCTCGACGCTCGAACTGAGCCAGGAAGTGGGCCAGATGCTCGACGAAAACCCTTTTCTGGAGATGGCCGAAGAACCGGCGGGCCGCGAGGAGTTTGGTCTGGCGCAGGTCGACGCGCCGGTGCGCGAGGCCGACCAGGAGGCCGAGTTCGGCCCGGCCTTCACCATGGAGTACAGCTCGGACGGTGGGGGCTCGTCCAAGGACGAGGAAGTGACGCCGCTGAGCGCTTCCGACGGCGAAAGCTGGGACGGCGACGGCACGGTGGAAATCGCCGCCGATGACGGCGAATGGGGCGGCGACGCCAAGGCGCACGGCAACAATCTGGGCGCAGAGGATGAAGTCGACGCTGGCGAACTGGCGCGCACGCAGGAGTCGCTCCAGTCGCACCTGCACGCGCAGGCGCTGGCCACCCGCCTGGGCGACGCCGACCGGGTCGCCCTTCGCTTCCTGATCGAGTCGCTCAACGAGGACGGCTATCTGGAGGACCCGCTGGAGTCGCTGGCTGCGGGCCTGGGCGCCGACGACGACGAGCAGATGGAGCAGCTGTTGCACCACTTCACCGTCGCCTTGCGGATACTGCAGGGTTTCGATCCGGTGGGCGTCGGCGCCGCCGGTCTGGCGCAGTGTCTGACGCTGCAGCTCAACGCGCTGGCGCGGGCGCTGGCGAAGGGCTCGGCGCAGCTGGCGGTGGTCGCGGTGGCGCAGCGCATCTGCGCGCAGCCGATGGGGCTGCTGGCGCGCCGCGACGTGAAGCGTCTCGTGCAACTGTGCGATGCGTCGGACGCCGCCGTGCGCGAAGCGATCGCGACGATCGCCCGCCTGGAGCCCAAGCCTGGGCGCCGCTTCGTGAATGTCGAGCGCAACATCGTGATACCCGACGTGCTGGTGATCCAGAGCGGCAAGGGCAGCCAGATCCGCTTTCGCGCGCAGATCAACCCCGAAGTGATGCCGCGCCTGCGCGTGCACGACATCTACGCCAACGCGCTCAAACAGCACCGTGGCAACGGCAGCGACGCTTCCAACTTTTCGGCCTTGCAGCAGCGCCTGCAGGAGGCGCGGTGGTTCATCAAGAACATCCAGCAGCGTTTCGACACCATCTTGCGGGTGAGCAGCGCGATCGTCGAGCGCCAGAAAGGTTTCTTCCTGCACGGCGTGCTGGCCATGCGCCCGCTGGTCCTGCGCGAGATTGCCGAGGAGGTCGGGCTGCACGAGTCGACCATCAGCCGGGTCACGACCGCCAAGTACATGGCAACGCCGCTGGGAACTTTCGAGCTGAAGTATTTTTTTGGCTCTGCGCTTGGAACCGACGCCGGCGCCAATGCCTCGAGTACGGCGGTGCGGGCGCTGGTCAAGCAGTTCATTGGCGCCGAGTCGTCCGCCAAGCCGCTGAGCGACAGCCAGTTGTCGGAGATGCTCAAAGAGCAGGGCATAGCCTGTGCCCGACGCACCGTCGCCAAGTACCGCGAGGGCCTGAAGATCGCCCCTGCCAGCTTGCGCAAGGCCTTGTGATGCCAGCCTCCAAGGCGCCTGCGCCGCAGCACCATGGGGGCTGGCGCGCATGAACCAATTGCAGATCTTTCTGCCCTGCGCAGCGGGTGCCGAGGCATACCTCGGCACCGAGGTGGCGCAGATCACGGCCCGTCCGACCCTGGATGTGCAGTGCTGGCGCGGTGGCGTCCTGCTGCAGGGCAGCTGGCGCGATGCGATGCAGTTGAACCTGCACAGTCGCATTGCGCAGCGGGTTCTGGTCCAGCTGTTTCACGGTGACTACCGCAGCGAACAGGATCTCTACCGTGCGGCCAGCGAGGTCGCCTGGGAAATCTGGTTCACGCCGCGTCAGTCGATCAAAGTCGAGGTGACGGCGCAGCACAGCCCGCTGAGCAGCCTGAATTTTGCCGCGTTGAAAATCAAGGACGCTGTCTGCGACCGCTTTCGCGCCAAGTCCGGTGGTGTGCGTCCCGACGTGGATACCCACTGGCCCGACATCCGGATCTATGCGCATCTCACGACCGACACGGTTTCGCTTTATGTCGACACCTCGGGCGAGGCCCTTTTCAAGCGGGGCTGGCGCGAGGACAAGGGCGAAGCGCCGCTCAAGGAGACGCTCGCGGCGACGCTGATTGCGGCCAGCGGATGGACCGGCGACGCCGAGCAGCCGCTATACGACCCCTGCTGCGGCAGCGGAACGATCGCCATCGAAGCTGCGCAGATCGCCTTGCGCATCGCGCCGGGTTCCCTGCGCCATTTCGCATTTGAGAAGATGCTGCCGTTTCAGGCCCATGTCTGGCAGGCCATCAAGGCCGACGCCGCGCGCGCGCAGTGCCCGCCAGGGGCCCTCGATAAGCCATTTATCTTTGGCAGCGACGTCGCCCACCGGATGGTCGATTTTGCGCAGCGCAATGCGCAGCGCGCTGGCGTTGCCGGGGCGATTGAGTTCCGCGGTGGCGACGCGTTGCAGCGGCTGCCGCCATCGGAGCTTGCCGGCCTGATGATCGTGAACCCGCCTTACGGCGAACGCATTGCCGCAGCGGGTCTGGCCGGCAGCGGCTTTGCCCGGCAGCGCCATGCGGTAGTAAGCCGCGGCGATCCGGCGCAGGTGGCCGCAGTCGCCGGTCGCGAGCTGGCGCAGACCGAAGACGGCGGCGAATTCTTCGCGCAGCTCGCCGCGCACTGGAAAAAGCATTACCCGGGCTGGACCGCCTGGGTGCTGACGCCGGATCTCAAGCTGCCGGGCAGGATGCGGCTCAAGGAGTCGCGCCGGGTACCGATGTGGAACGGGCCCATTGAGTGTCGGTTGTTTCGGTTTGACATGGTCCGCGGATCGGCGCGGGCAACGCCAGGCGCCGCCGCCGCGCCATAAATGGGGGAGGGCCTATCGCGGTCGCTTCCCGGACCCCAGGAGCATGCGGGCGCAGTGCTGGTGCTCGACACCAATATCGTTTTGGATCTGCTGGTGTTTCAGGATCCGGCGACGCGTCGCCTGCACGGCGATCTGGCGTGCGCAGCGGCGCTGTGGATCACGACGCACGCGATGCGCGCGGAGTTCGAGCGTGTGCTCGGCTATCCGAAGATCGACGCCCGGTTGCGGACACAGGGTCTGACCGCGACCCGTCTGCTGGCGCATTTCGACGCGCTCAGCCGCATCCGCGAAGTGCCTGATAGGGCCGCGGTGCGATGCAGTGACCGCGACGACCAGATATTCGTCGATCTGGTGGTGGCGCATGGCGCTTGCCTGCTGAGCAAGGACCAGGCGCTGCTTCGCCTGCGCCGAAGCTTGTCAGCCGCCGGCGCCAGCGTTCGTGCTGAACACGGCTGAAGCCGTTCGCGACCGATTGGCGCGCGCAGCCTTCGCACTGTCGACAAGGCTGTGGTCGACGAAGCCCTATGTGCTCTGAAGTTGGAAGCTCTGAGCGCTCGACAGCGGCCAGGTGTCGCGGTAGATCAGCGGCAGTTCGCCCAGGTCTTCCTGCAACAGCGAGCCGTCGGGTATCTGGGGCAGCATCGAGCGCGCCAGCGACATCACCCTATG
>CAISIP010000359.1 GCA_903885415.1 uncultured beta proteobacterium | reverse complement strand
TTACCAGCTGATGGCGATCATGAAGCTCGAGGGGCTGGACGCCAACTCGGTCAACGTCATGAATATGCGGCCGCCTGAAATTGCAGCGGCGTGGGAGCGCGGAGATATCGACGCGGCCTTCATCTGGGACCCGGTGCTGAGCAAGATAAAGGGCAACGGCAAGTCGATCGCCAGCTCGGGCAGCATCGGCGCTAAGGGATACCCGACCTTCGACGGCTTTGCCGTCAACGCCAAGTGGGCCACGGAAAACGAGCCGTTCATGATCGCGCTGGTCAAAGCCCTGGCCAATGCCGACGACGAATACCGCAAGGGCGGCTCGAAGTGGACTCCCGACACCCCGCAGGTCAAGGCCATTGCCAAGATGACCAAGGCAGACGCCAAAGACGTTCCGGCCGCGATGGGCTTGTACAAGTTCCCCACCGCCACCGAGCAGCTCGGCGCGGCCTGGCTTGGCGGCGGCGCGGCCAAGGCGATGACGAGCACGGCGGCGTTCCTGAAGGAGCAGGGCCGGATCCAGGAAGTCAAACCCGACTACAAGGCCTTTGTCACCGATGCCTACGTGAAGAAGGCCGGACTGAAGTAGATCCGCGTCTGCGAAGCATCAGGCCACCTCAGCGGTGGCCTTTTTTTTGCTGCGGCCGGCCGCAGCAGCCGGTGGCCAAAGCTGGCCCGTCGCCGCCGCTCAGGAGGGCAGCAGCGTGGCAGGCCAGCGCAGCAGCTGGCCGGTTTCGCGCGCGAAGCGGGCCATGTCTTCCTCGGTGTCCAGGTCGATCTTGAAGTGCCGGTTGTCGGTGCGAAACATCTGCACCGCATCGGGATGGGCCGAGCGCCACTCGCGGCAGCCAACATGGGCGGCGCCGGCGAGGATCTGCTCGCGTACCTTGGCGCTGAACATGACCGGGTTGCCCGGCTCCCCCGCGACCTCGGGCACCAGCACCTCGCGACCTTCGGGGCGCTGCTGCCAGGCGCTGATCAGGCTGCCGATGTCCTGCGCGTTGACCAGCGGCTGGTCGGCCAGTGCGACCAGCACGGCGTCGGCTTCGGCTCCCACAGCGGCCAGACCGCAGCGCAGCGAAGAGACCTGGCCCTCGTCGGGCCGCGGATTGCGTACCAGCGTGACCGGGAATGTCTGCACCAACGGTGCAATGTGTTCGGCGTGGTGGCCCAGCACCACTACCACCGGATCGACCCCGGCGTGCGACAGCGCGATCAGCAGGCGCTGGATCAGCGCAACCCCGTCGAACTCGAGCAGGCTCTTGGGTCGCCCGCCCATGCGCGAACCCGCACCCGCAGCCAACACCAGCGCCGCGACCCGCAACCTGCCCTGCCGGTCGTCCCCGCTGCTTGGCCCCGCCTTCACGACACTACCTGGTAGTACAGGTTCTGCGGGTGTCGGGCCTGCGCGAAGAAGAACCAGCGCTCGGCCAGCAGACCCGGGGCCTGCACCAGCGCCGCGATGATCCACGGCAGACCGGTCTGGCTTGTCAGTCCCCAGGCCATCAGCGCAGCGGGAAGGGCAAAGCCCATCAGCAGCATCGTGCGACGGGCGTTTTTCATGGCGAGTTGTGTTGCACCGTGGAAGAACTCGCGGGTGTTGAAGGATCCGGCCGACATGCCCATCGACGTCTGCACCAGATCGGGCGAGCGGATCCCGGTCGCCGACTGCAGCGTCGAACGGTGGCGGATGGCGCCGTTGCGCCTGAGCGCCAGCGCGCGGCCGGCCCAGGCGGCGAGCGTGATGCCAAGCGCCCAGGGCGCCGCTGCATCGAGCAGCACCCGTTCGAGCGCCACGGCCGCCAGCGCGCAGCCCAGCACCAGGCCCGAGGACAGTCCGATCAGCAGAAAGTTCAGCACCGTCAGCGGGTGCGCCCATTCCTCGATGAAGCGCAGGCAGGCGTAGATCATGGCGGTGCAGACCCACAGCACTGCGGCGCCGCCGATCACCAGCGCGGGCAGCAGGCCGTCCCAGGGCGCGCCGGCGCCGCTGCGCAGCGCCAGCCACCACAGCGCGAGCAGAACGATGAATGCCGGCAGCACGATGACCTCGCGCGACATCCAGGATGTGCGCCACATCAGCACCGCACGCCAGGCGCGCATCTTGTGGCCCAGGTGCAGGAACGACGCTGCCAGTCCGGCGGCGAGCAGCAGCAGGGCCAGCGCCAGCGCAGCGTCCCGGAAGCCCGGCGTGAAGCCGACCTGGAGCAGTACCGCGGCGGCGAGCAGCACCGCCAGGCCCTGGCCGGCGCCTGCCAGCGTGGTGAAGAACAGGATGGAAAAAGCGGGATGCATAGCGCTTTAGCTCCCTGTGGCGGGCGTGCCAGGCGTCGCGACGACCACCGGCCCGGTGACGCGACGTGGCAGGTACTGGTTGGCCGGCTGCGTCTGCCACTCGGGCATCAGCGCGTAGCCGCCGCGCTCGCGGATGGCCTGGGAGACTTCGGACTGCGGATCCTTGACGTCGCCGAACAGCCGCGCGCCGGTCGGGCAGGCCTTCACGCAGGCGGGCTTGCGATCGGCCAGCGGCAGGTGCTCATCGTAAATGCGGTCTACGCACAGCGTGCATTTGGTCATCACCTGGCGCTCTTCGTCGAGCTCGCGCGCTCCGTAGGGGCAGGCCCAGGCGCAGTATTTGCAGCCAATGCACTTGTCGTAATCGACCAGCACGATGCCGTCTTCTTTGCGCTTGTAGCTCGCGCCAGTCGGGCACACCGGAACGCAGGGCGGATCTTCGCAGTGCAGGCAGCTCTTGGGGAAGTGGATGGTTTCGGTTCCGGGGAAGCTGCCGGCCTCGTAGGTTTGGACCCGGTTGAAGAAGGTTCCGCTGGGATTGGCGCCGTAGGCGTTCAGGTCCGACAGCGGGCCGGCGCTGCCGGCGTTGTTCCACTGCTTGCATGACGTCACGCAGGCGTGGCAGCCGACGCACACGTTCAGGTCGATCACCAGCGCGAGCTGCTTGGCCAGCGTCTCGCCGGGCTGCGCGCGCACGCTGATGTCAGCCCGGTGCGCTGGGACTGCGCCCGCTGGCGCCGGTGCGTCGGCGAGCATGGGGGTCTGCAGCAGGTCCTTGAGCCACTGGATCATGATGTGCGCCTTGCCGAAAAATAGGTACGTATCCGGGCCGTCGTGCCCAGCACCCCGGGCACCGGCGGCGTGGCCGCAAGCTGCGGGAAGGATTGCTGCGTTGGGTCGGGCTCGGCGGGCCGGATGCGCACCCGCACGTCGTACCAGCCGGCCTGCCCGGTGACCGGATCCGAGTTGCTGATGGTGGTGGCGCCATGGGCGCCATGGAAGGGCAGCTCTTCCGATATCAGGTGGTTGAGCAGGAAGCCCTTGCGCGCCTCGTCTGCGCCCGGCGCGAGCTGCCATGCGCCGTCGGCCTTGCCGATCGCGTTCCAGGTCCATACCGTGCCCGGCTCCACCGCCTCGGAATAGCGCAGCATGCACCGCACCTTGCCCCACTGGCTCTCGACCCAGCACCAGCCGCCGTCCGCAATGCCCGCTGCCTGCGCGGTGCGCGGATTCACATGCAGGTAGTTGTGGCTGTGGATCTGGCGCAGCCAGGCGTTCTGCGAGTCCCAGGAGTGGTACATCGCCATCGGCCGCTGGGTGATGGCGTTGAGCGGATAGGCTGCGAGGTCGGTGGCGGCCTCTTCGAGCGGCGCGTACCAGAAGGGCAGCGGGTCGAAATAGGTTGCGATGCGCTCGCGCAGTTCATCGGGCGGCTGGCGCCCGGCGCTTTTTCCCTGCGCGGCGAGCCTGAAACTTTGCAGCGTGTCGGAATAGATCGCGATCTGTATCGGGTCGCTCTTTTGGCGCCAACCCTTGGCCATGGCGAAGTCCAGGTACTGCTGGTTCCAGTTGCGCATGAAGTGCATCGACTCGGGCATGTGGTACTGGAACACGCAGTTGTTCTGCGCGTACATCTCCCACTGCTTCGGGTTCGGTTCGCCGCGCAGATGCTCGCTGCCGTCTTTGCCGCGCCAGCCCATCAGAAAGCCGATGCCGGGCTGGGGCTGGAAGTTGACGACAAAGTCGGTGTAGCCGCTGAACTTGCGTCCACCCTCGGGCGTGGTGAAGGCGGGGAACTGCAGCCGCGACGCGAGCTCGATCAGCACGTCCTGGAAAGGCCGGCACTCGCCCAGCGGCGCCACCACCGGAACCCGCACCGAGTCGACCGGGCCGTCGAACTCCGAGATTGGCCGGTCGAGCATGCCCATCACGTCGTGGCGCTCCAGATAGGTGGTGTCGGGCAGCACCAGGTCGGCGAAGGCGACGGTCTCGGACTGGAAGGCGTCGCAAACGACCAGGAATGGGATCATGTAGTCGCCCGACGCGTCTTTGCGGTTGAGCATCTCGCGCACCGCCATCGTGTTCATCGAGCTGTTCCACGCCATGTTGGCCATGAACACCAGCAGCGTGTCAATCCGGTAGGGGTCGCCACGGGTCGCGTTGGT
>CAISIP010000358.1 GCA_903885415.1 uncultured beta proteobacterium | reverse complement strand
GCTGCCTATGATCTCGGCCTTGTAATGCTCGCCAAGGCCCTTGAAATAGTCTATGGCTGCGTCGCGCGGCAGGACCCTGCGCGTCACCGGTTCGTCGCGCGCCGCCAAGGCGGCCATGCGCGATTCGATCGCCTGCAGGTCCTCCGGTGTGAAGGGGCGCTTGTAAGAAAAATCGTAAAAAAATCCGTTCTCGATTACCGGCCCGATGGTTACCTGCGCATCAGGAAACAGGTCCTTGACCGCGTACGCGAGCAGGTGCGCGGTCGAGTGGCGGATGATGTCCAGCCCCTCGTCGTCCTTGGCCGTGACGATGGCGAGGGCGCAGTTGCTATCCATGCGATGGCTGGTGTCGACCAGTTTGCCGTCGACCTTGCCCCCGAGTGCCGCCTTGGCGAGCCCGGCGCCGATCGCTGCAGCGACTTCCGCGACCGTCACCGGCCCGGGGAAATCGCGTTGGGATCCGTCAGGTAGCGTTATCTGAATCATGGTCGAAATCGGTAATGGGACTGCTTAGAAAAAAATGGCGAAAAAAAACGCGGGCAGGACCCGCGCAGTGTTTGACTTTGTAGTGGACATCGTCAAGGCGTGCCCTACGGCCGGACGGCTAGCCCGAGGACTGCATTCTAACCCGACGCCGCCGGGGGCAAGCACACGCCCGCACCGAGCCGGCAGCGGGTACCTAGCCCGGGACCGGATCGGCGATCGCAGCCTGGCTAGCGGGCGCCATGGCCCTCGTGTGGCGATTGCGCTCCAACCAGCCATTAACCAGCTTGACGGTCTGGTCGACGGAGTCGGATTGCAGGCCTTTCTGGCCTGCCACCAATTTGATCAGCAGGTCGATGCGTTCAATATCGGTTGCACCGGCAGCCAGCGCGCGGGCGGCCGACGAGGGTTTGAGGAGCCCCTGCGCGGCATCCGCATATTTTTCGAAGGGCACCATATCGCCGGGAACAGCACCGAGCAGCACGCACAGCCTTGAAACCCATTCATACACCTGCCTGGACTCTTGCAGATCGCCGTGCACCGCCTGGGCAATCGGCCGCATCTCCTTGGTCTGCACACAGCGGTAGTTGCCCGTCAGCAGCATGCTCCATTTAGCCAGCGGAACAAAGAGGGAGTCGTGCAGTTTCAGCTTTACCGGCAGGTCCAGCGTTTCGCCGGCGCCCACCCACCGCGCAGCGGCAATGTCGGCCTCCAACTGTGCGAGCATCGCGTTGTGCGAAGCTTGGGCAAAGGTCGCGACCTTGAAATTGGTCGGCAGGCCCACTTGCAAGACATTGGGCTTCTCGTCGGGTGGCCGGAATGCTTGCGGGTCTGGACTGCACAGCGTCATCAGGCCGGGTTCAAAACCGTCCCACACGCTGGCGTCGTGGTAGCAGGAACGGCATTCGTCGGCCGCAATGCCGTCGATGCGCGCCAGATAGGGCAGCGGCGGCATATTCATGACCGACATGCAAGGCAGCCTGGCCAGCGCAATGGCGCGCAGCAACTCCCGAACGCCGTCAGCGCTGTATTGCGGCTCCTGCATGGCGAGGCAGACCAGGTCGTACCGTTTGGGCTGCACCTCGCCGGGCGTGAGGGCGTCGAGCGTCCCGCGCAACTGGCGTGAATCGATTTCGACCAGGCCCTGTCGGCCCTTGACCGGAATTCGTACCCGGGTTCCCTCGCGGTTGATCAGGTCTGCGGTCGGTCGCCGGCAGACTAGGCTCACCGAGTGGCCCGCCATCAAGAATTTGCTGGCGAGCAGGGAGCCGTAGGAAGCACCCAGGATCAGTATTTTGTATTTTTGTTTCATGATCAGGTAGGCCCGCCGCCATAACGGCAGGCTTGGTACTTTCAGTGGAACTGCTCTTCTTCGGTCGAACCCGTAAGGGCGGTGACGCTGGACTTTCCGCCCTGTATCGCGGTCGTGACGTCGTCGAAGTAACCGGTTCCGACTTCCTGCTGATGCGACACAAAGGAGTAGCCGCGCTCACGCGCGGCGAACTCGGGTTCCTGCACCTTCTCCACATAGGCCGACATGCCGCGTTTGACGTAGTCTTGCGCCAGATCGAACATGCTGTACCACATAGAGTGGATGCCCGCGAGGGTAATGAACTGGTACTTGTATCCCATCGCGCCGAGCTCGCGCTGGAATTTGGCGATCGTCGCGTCATCCAGGTTCTTCTTCCAGTTGAACGACGGCGAGCAGTTGTACGCCAGCATCTTGCCGGGATGGACCTTGTGAACGGCTTCGGCAAATTTTCGGGCGAAATCCAGGTCAGGTGTCCCGGTCTCACACCACACCAGGTCGGCGTAGCGCGCGTAGGCGACGGCGCGCGAGATCGCCTGCCCAATGCCCTTGCGCGTCTTATAGAAGCCCTCGGAGGTGCGCTCGCCGGTGATGAACGGCTTGTCGTTTTCATCGTAGTCGCTCGTCAGGAGGTCAGCAGCCTCGGCGTCGGTCCGTGCGATCACCAGTGCAGGAATGCCACACACATCGGCCGCCATCCGCGCGGCGATCAGTTTCTGGTTTGCCTCCACCGTCGGCACCAGCACCTTGCCGCCCATGTGACCGCATTTCTTCACCGAAGCCAGTTGGTCTTCAAAGTGAACGCCGGCGGCGCCGGCCTGGATCATCGCCTTCATCAATTCGAAGGCATTGAGCACGCCGCCGAAACCGGCCTCGGCGTCGGCGACGATCGGCGCAAAATTGTCGACATAGCCGACGTCTCCCGGATCAATGCCTTTGGAGTGCTGTATTTCGTCAGCGCGCCGGAAGGTATTGTTGATCCGCTCGACCACGTTGGGAACCGAATCCACCGGATACAACGACTGGTCCGGGTACATGGACGAGTAGCTGTTGTTGTCGGCCGCAACCTGCCAGCCCGAAAGGTAGATGGCTTTCACGCCCGCCTTCACCTGCTGCATCGCCTGCCCTCCGGTCAGGGCGCCGAGACAGTTCACATAGGGCTCGGTGTGCAGCAGGTCCCACAACTTTTCCGCGCCGCGACGGGCCAGGGTGTGCTCGATCGGGAACGATCCGCGCAGGCGAACCACATCAGCAGCGCTGTAACCGCGCTCTATGCCCTTCCAGCGCGGATTACTCGTCCAGTCCTTTTGAAGCGCCTGAATTTGCTGCTCGCGACTGAGTTGCTCTATAAGACTATTGGGCATGGCCACACTCCTTGGGTTGGTTGAATCGGTAGCACCGGTCGACTTCAGGCGGACCCGATGCGCTGGCCAATTTTATGTCTTATATAAGAGTTAAATTTATCTTGTG
>CAISIP010000357.1 GCA_903885415.1 uncultured beta proteobacterium | reverse complement strand
TCCAGCGCAAGGCACGCGCCGCACGATAAGTCGTAGCGGTATGGCTTGGCTCGGTCATGGGCAAATGCGATGGCAGGATGCGCGCAGCCGCTTCAGACGCGGCCGAGCTCGCGCTGGCCAAACAGCCCCCAGGGTCGCACCATCAGGATCACCAGCAGCAGTCCGTAGATCATGATGTCGCTGGACTTGGGGGAAATGTAGGTGGCGGAGAGCTGCTCGATCAGCCCGACCAGCAGCCCGCCGATGATCGCGCCGGGAATGCTTTGCATGCCGCCGATGACGACCGCCGGCAAGGCCAGCAGACCGATGGATTCGATGTCGGTCGATGCCAGCTGCAACTGCCCCAGAAAAACGCCGCCGACCGCGGCCAGTATGCTGCCGATGGCCCAGGCGAGCCGGTTCATCACGTTGACGTTGACGCCCGAGACCACGGCGGCCTCATGGCCGTCGGCGGTGGCGCGCATCAGCAGGCCGATTGAGGTGTAACGGAAAAAGGCGCCAAAGGCGGCCATACAGGCCCAGCTCACCAGCGCGGCGGTCAGGTGCAGCTGGGAGATGCGCACGTCGCCCACCAAAAATATGCCGGTGGGCAGCGGCGTGGTCAGGTTGCGTCCCTGCGAGCCGAAGAGGATTTCGACGACGGCGCGCAGTGCGATCGACAGCGCGATCGTCAGCATGATCACCGACAGCATTGGCCGACCCGCCAGCGGCTGGATCAGCAGGATGTGGATCACCACGCCCAGGGTGGCCGCCGCCAGGATGATGAAAAGAATCGCTATCGGAAAAGGAAGATTGAGCAGGTTGATCGCGGTGACGGCAAAGAAAGCGCCGCACACCACGAACATGCCCTGTGCAAAGTTGAAGACATCGGTGGCCTTGAAGACCACCGCGAAACCCAGCGCTACCAGGCCGTAGATGCTGCCCAAGGCGAGGCCACTGAAGAGAACCTGTGCGAGCATGCGGTGTTCCGGGTAGCGGTGCGGGTCGTTGCGCGATCCCTTAGCGGGTGTACTTCGCGTAGTCGCTGTAGTCGCCGAAGGAGACGAATTTCTTGGTCTTGTAGTCGTAGTCGAATACCTTGAGCAGCGTTGGGCCGTCATGGTTGGTCGGCGTGTAGGTCACCGGCGCCATCAGGCCCTTGGTGTCTAGCGTGAAGCCCTTGCTCAGATACTCGACCAGCTTGGCGCGAGTCGGCTGGGCTCCAATGGCGTTCAGCGCGTCGGCGCCCATCTTGGCGGTGGTCCATCCGTGCACATAGTTGACGTCGTCCTTCATGGCGCCGTGGCCCACTTTGTCCGCAAAGGCCGACATCTCGACATTGCCGGGGCTCTGATCGGATCCGCCCGGGGTCAGGCAGCTGACGAAGGCGTAGTTTTCGCCCGCTGCTTCACCCATGGCGACAAAGATCTGCGGTGCGCCAAGGTAAGTGATGCCGAAGCCGGGGATCTTGGAGCCGTACTGCGCCAGGCCCTTCATCGTCAGGATGGCGGTATTCGATACGCCGTAGATGGTGATCAGGTCGGGCTTGGCGGCGAGCACCTCCAGCACCTGTGGCGTGGCGTCCACCGCGGTCACCTTCATTGTGGTGATCACCGCTGTGCCGCCGTACTTAGCAGCCACTTCCTTGACGTATTCATGGTATTCCACACCGCCGGCGCTCTCGATGGTGACTGTCATCACCTTCGGGTTCTTCAACTTGAGCTTGTCGACGTAATGGCCGATGCCGGTCTGCGCCATCTGCTTGTAGCCGCAAAAGCCGTTGTAAACCATCGGCGAGACCGGTTCGTTCAGCGCCTTCGTGGGAGTGTAGGTTCCGACGACAGGCACCTTGCCGCCGCGCAGGGAGGGGCTCAGCGACACCTGCGAGCTCGAGGAACCCACCCCGGAAATGGCGATCACGGGAGTTTGTCCGATGAGTTTTTCGTAGTTGATCTTGTCTTGCGCTGAGTTGAAGCGGCTGTCCTCGGCCAGCACGTTGACCTTGCGTCCATGCACCCCGCCGGAGTCGTTGAGCTTGCGCATGTAGTCCTGGAAGCCCTTGGTCCAGACGCCCTGACTTGCGGAGGCGGGGCCGCTCATGTCCATCATCACGCCCCAGTCGATGCGGTCCTTGTAGACGCCGTCGGCCGGCGTTTCCTGCTGCGCGCTCGCGCTGATGGCAACGCAGCCTAGAGCAATGCAGGCGGCGATGCGGGTGACGGCATGGCGCCGCCCGCTATCCGATGGGGAGAGCTTGCTGTGCGTTGCCGTGATGCTGTGGATGGCTTTCATGATGGCTCCTGGTTTTGGCGCTAAGAATTCGGCGCGGGGGGTGAAAGATGTGCGATGACCAACTGCTCCAGATATTTGGCGATGTCTTCCGGATTTCCTGTCAAAAAATTTCGAACTTACGAAATACAATTTTGATTTTCGAAAATTCTAGCATGGGGAAGCGCCATGGTCTGACAATTTTTATCATGGTTTTCCCTAGGTCGCCAGCGATGCCTAAAGGCGAGCCTACAAACTGATGCCGCCGTCCATCGCGACTTCAGAGCCGGTCATGTAACGGCTGTCGTCGCTGAGCAGGAACAGCACCAGGCGGGCGATCTCCTCCTTCTCGCCAAAGCGTTTCATGGGTACGCGCAGGCGTCGGTGCTCGTTCTGGGCGGCGTCCTCGGGACGGCCGACCAGCATATCGGTGTTGATCGGTCCCGGGTGCACCGAGTTGACCCGGATGTTGCGGGCAGCGAGCTCCAGCGCGGCTGCCTTGGTCATTCCCCGAACGGCCCATTTGGTGGCGGTGTAGGCGATCGCGTTGGGCACGCCGCGCAGCCCGGCGGTCGACGATATGTTGACGATCGCGCCGCCGCCGCTGCGTTCGAATGCGCCGACGACGGCGCGCATGCCCAGGAAGGTTCCCAATTGGTTGACCCGGCAGCTGCGCTCAAAGTGCGCAACGTCGGACTCTTCGATCGGCCGCGGCTCAAAGATGCCGGCGTTATTGACCAGTCCGCTGAGCGCGCCGATGCTTTCGGCCGTCGCCACCGCAGCGCTCCATTGCGCCTCGCTGCTGACGTCCAGCGGCTGGAATACGCAGTGCGGCCCGAGCTCGGCTGCCAGCTTGCGTCCCCGTTCCTCCAGCACGTCGCCGATAACGACGCGGGCGCCTTCGGCTACCAGTTGGCGGGCCTGCGCCTCGCCCAGGCCACGGGCGCCGCCCGATAGCAGGAAGACTTTGTGATCGAATCGGGCCATATTGGTTTCTTCCTTCGGTGGTGGCACGCTGTGGTACCGGGATGTCAAGCCATCGCGACGCGCGCGCTGTATTTAGAGCGCGGCGCCGCCGTCGATCGCGAGTTCGGAGCCGGTCATGTACAGGCTGTCGTCGCTAAGCAGGAACAGAACCAGCTTGGCGACTTCCTCCTTGGTTCCCATGCGCTGCATCGGAACCTGCTGGACCCGGCGCAGGTTGTCCTCGGCGCTGCGAACGCCGAGCATGTCGGTGTCGATCGGGCCCGGATGCACCGAGTTGACGCGGATGTTGCGGGCTGCGAGTTCAAGCGCCGCAGCCTTGGTCATGCCACGCACTGCCCATTTGCTCGCTGTGTAGGCGATCGCATTGGGCGCGCTACGCAGCCCGACGGTGGACGACATGTTGACGATGGCGCCGCCGCCGCTGCGCTCGAAAGCCGGAACGACGGCACGCATGCCGAGAAAGGTTCCGAGCTGGTTGACACGGGTGTGGCGTTCGAACTGCGCCGTGTCGGTGTCGAGCAGCGGTACCGGCGTGTAGACGCCGGCATTGTTGACCAGCCCGCGCAGCGGACCGATGGCCTCGGCGACCGCGACCGCCTGCGCCCACTGCGCTTCACTCGTCACATCCAGCGGCTGGAACACGCAGGCGGCGCCAAGCTCGGCCGCCAGCGCGTGGCCCTGGTCGAGCAGCAGGTCGGCAATGACCACCTGTGCGCCGGCAGCGACCAGGTCGCGCGCCTGCGCCGAACCCAGTCCGCGGGCGCCGCCGGAAATCAGAAACACACGATCGACAAAACCTGCCATGGAAAGCTCCTCGAGTAGCCAGTAAGAAATGGCGGGCCGCAGCCTACCCGGACGTCATGCGAAAGCCGCGGTAGCCGGCGGCCACGACCTCTTCGCAGATCGTGGTGTAGTTCTGCAGGCCGCCAATGTATGGCAAAAACACCCGCGGTTTGCCCGGTATGTTTGCGCCCATATACCAGGAGTTGGACTTGGTGAACAGGGTCTTGGACGCCACCTGGTTCACATGCGTGACCCAGTCGTCCTCTGCGTCCATCATCGGCTGCGCCACCGACAGCTGTTGCTGCTGCATATGGTCCAGGCAGCGCGCAATCAGGTCCACATGCTGCTCGATCGCGACCACCACGTTGGTCAATATGGATGGGCTTCCGGGCCCGGTAATCAAGAACAGGTTGGGAAAGCCGGCGCTCATCAGCCCGAGGTAGGTGCGCGGGCCGTGCGCCCACTTGTCCTTGAGCGCCAGGCCGCCCAGGCCGCGGATGTCGATGCGGTCCAGCGCGCCGGTAACCGCGTCGTAGCCGGTCGCGAAGACGATGCGGTCCAGCGGGAAGTGGCGTGACGCGGTACGTATGCCGTCGGCGACGATGGCGGTGATCGGCGTCTCGCGCAGATCGACCAGGCTGACGTGCGGCTGGTTGTAGGTCTGGAAATAGTCGCTGTCGACGCAAATACGCTTGGTGCCAATTGCATGGTCGGTGGGCGCCAGTCTGGTGGCGGTATCTGCGTCGCGGACGGTTGCGCGGATCTTGTTGCGGACAAATTCGGCGGCGCTGTCGTTGGCGGCCTGATTGGAGTAGATGTCGTTAAAAGCGTGGGTGAAGTTGGCGCCGCCGCGTAACCAGCGCCGTTCGTATTCCTGCTGGCGCTCCTCCTCGGTGGCCTCGGCGCTGGCGCGTAGGCTGTAGTCGTAGAGTATTCCCGATCGGGTCGCACGCGCTTTTTGCCGATGTGCTGCGTACTGCGCTTTCCAGGCCTTCTGTTCGTCGGCGGGAAGCGGCCGGTTCCAGGCCGGAATGCTGAAGTTGGGCGTTCGCTGGAAAACCACCACTTCGCGGGCCTGGCGCGCGATGGTCGGAATCAGCTGGATGCCTGATGAACCGGTGCCGATCACGCCGACCCTTTGGCCGCTGAAGTCCACCGCCTGGTGTGGCCAGTTGCCGGTGTGGTACCACGGGCCCTGGAAGCTGGACAGGCCGGTGACTTCGGGAATCCGCGCCGCCGACAGGCAGCCCGCGGCCGATATCAGAAAACGCGCTTCAAAGCGCTCGCCGCCCTCGGTACGCACGCTCCAGCGCTGGCGGCCTTCGTCGTAGTGCGCAGCGCTTGCACGGGTATTGAGCGCGATGTCGCGGCGCAGGTCAAAGCGGTCCGCCACATGGTTGATGTAGCGCAGGATCTCATCTTGGCGCGGGTAGCGCTCGGTCCATTGCCACTCCTGCTGCAGTTCCTCGGAGAAGGAGTAGGAATACTGCAGGCTTTCGACGTCGCAGCGGGCGCCGGGATAGCGGTTCCAGTACCAGGTTCCGCCCACGCCGTCGCCGGCTTCTAGCGCGCGTGCGCGCAGTCCGAGCGCGCGCAGGCGCACCAGCATGTAAAGACCTGCAAAGCCAGCGCCGATGACGATGGCGTCGAAGGCTTGCGCCGCGCCGCCGCCCTCGGGTGGCGTGGACGGGATCGCCGTGTCGGCGTTCATCGTGTCGCTGCGCCTTTGTGCATCGCGTCGCCCAGAACGGCGCCGATGTAGTCGGTCACCAGATGGCTGGCGCGAACGAAGTTGCCCTGCGACAGCAGTCCGTGCAACTGGTCATTGAGGTGCAGCGCGTTGACGCGCACGCCTTCGTCGTGCAGGCGCTGGGCGTAGGCGCGGCCCTCGTCGCACAGCGGGTCGATGCCGACGGTGAGCACCAGCGCCGGCGGCGTTCCCGCCAGGCTCTGCGCGAGCAGCGGCGAAGCGCGCCAGTCCAGCCGGTCAGCCTCCTGGGGCGTGTAATGGCCGATGAAGTAGTGCATGGTCGACGCGGTCAGCGGAACGCCGGCGCTGATGGCGCGGTAGGAATCACTTTGCGCGCGCAGATCGACCACCGGATAAACCAGCAGCTGAAACATGCTGCGCGGCGCGTTGCCGTCGCGCCCCATCAGCGCCAGCACTGCAGCCAGATTGCCTCC
>CAISIP010000356.1 GCA_903885415.1 uncultured beta proteobacterium | reverse complement strand
CGCAGCGGCATTGATCTGATCAAGGCTTAGCAAGGCGTCACTCCCAAATGAAGGCGGTTGCGGGGTCGAAGGGATGGGTGGTCTTCCAGTGGCGCGCGATGTCGATGCGGCGGGCCACCCAGACCTTCTCATGCGCTTGTACATGGTCGAGAAAGCGCTGTAGCGCGCGCATCCGGCCCGGCCGACCCAGAATGCGGCCATGCATGCCGATGCTCATCATCGAAGGTCGGTCGGCGCCTTCGGCATAGTGAACATCGAAGGCATCGCGCAGGTAATTGAAAAATTCATCGCCATGCGAGTAACCCTGCGGCAGGGCAAAGCGCATGTCGTTGGCGTCGAGCGTATAGGGCAGGACCAGATGGGGTGCCAGCGTCTGGTCGCTCTTGCGCACCTGCAGCCAGAAAGGCAGGTCGTCGCCGTAATAGTCGCTGTCGTACTCAAAACCGCCGAAATCGGCGACCAGTCGGCGCGTGTTCGGGCTGTCGCGCCCGGTGTACCAGCCCAGCGGCCGCTCACCGGTCAAGGCCTCGATGCGCGCCATGGCCAAGGCCATATGCTCGCGCTCGGTGGCTGCATCGACGCCCTGGTAGCTAATCCAGCGCCAGCCATGGCAGGCAATCTCATGCCCCAATGCCTTGAACGCAGCGGTGACTTCGGGACTGCGCTCAAGTGCCATGCCGACACCGAAGACAGTCAGCGGCAGCGCGCGCCGCTCGAACTCGCGCAGGATGCGCCAGACGCCGACCCGCGCGCCATATTCATAGACGCTCTCCATGCTGAGATGGCGCGCGGCAAAAGCCGGCGGGTTGAACATCTCGGACAGGAACTGCTCGCTGCCGGCGTCTCCATGCAGCACCGAGTTTTCACCGCCTTCTTCAAAATTGAGCACGAATTGCAGCGCGACGCGCGCCTTGCCTGGCCACGGGGCTGATGGCGGATTGCGGCCATGGCCGCGCAGGTCGCGTGGATAAAGCCCAGAGGGCGTCGGATGGTGTTTCATGGTTGATCAGCCTCGCGGGCGCAGCGCGGTAAAGAGGTCGGCGGTATGCGGGTCGAGTCGCAGGTTCTGCTCGACGGCGGAAATATGGTGCTCCATCAGCCTGGCTGCGGCGGATGCATCACGCGCGCCCAGCGCGTCGACGATGCGCACATGCTCGTCCTGCGAATGGGCGGCCGAATGCGAGGACTGGTACATCAGCGCAATCAGCGAGGAGCGGCTCAGCAAATCGGAAAGCAACTGCGCCAGCACCTCGTTGCCGAGCATGCGGGCCAAAACGACGTGGAAATCCGCCAGCAGCCTCGTCCGGCCGGGCACATCGGTGCGGTTTACGGCAGCAGCTTCGTCGTGCAAATGGGTGCGCAGCTCGGCGATCTGCCGATCGGTGATGAGCGCGCAAAGCTGCCGCACCATCGCGCCTTCGAGCATCGCGCGCACCTGAAATACCTGTCTGGCCTCGTCGACACTGGGCATCGCGACCGACGCGCCGCGCGCAGGGTTCAGCGTGACCAGACGGTCGCGGCTGAGCTGGTTGAGCGCCTGCCGCACCAGGGTGCGCGAGACCTGGAAGATGTCGGCGATCTTCTGCTCGGACAGCTTGGTGCCCGGCATCAAGCGGCGTTCGACGATCGCGGTGGTGATCGACGCGACGATGCGCTCGGTCGCGCCCACGGTTGCCGTCTTCGGGGCGCTGCGCGCGGGAACGATTTTCAGGGGCATTCGCATTCTGGCCATGGCTCGGGGTCGCCTATCACGATGGCTTAGTGTATACACTTTGTCCCGCCTGTCCAAGCCAATGCCTTCTTCGTTTTCTCAGGGTGAAAACCATAGTCTCCACCGAAAGTGCGAATGTATCGACAAAAATTGGCACACATATTTGCATACAATAAGAGGACGTCACCGCGACGCGACGCAGTGAAGCGGGCCTTCGGGTTTGCAACAAGTGCCCCGTACGCAGCCCGCTGTGGCCAGAGCAGCCGCAGCGGGCGGTGCGCCTGCTCGACCCGATGGAGACCCTGGTGGACGCATACCTGATGGACTGGCTGAATCTGCTGTTGCGCTGGACGCATCTCGTCACGGCGATCGCGTGGATCGGCGCGTCGTTCTATTTCGTATTCCTCGACAACAGCCTGAGGCCGCCGCAAGACCCGGCGCTCAGCGACAAGGGCGTCGGCGGCGAGCTCTGGGCGGTGCATGGAGGCGGCTTCTATCACCCGCAAAAATACCGGGTCGCGCCCGCCACCATGCCCGAGAATTTGCACTGGTTTTACTGGGAAAGCTATTCGACGTGGCTCAGCGGGTTCGCCCTTTTCACGGTGATGTACCTGTTGAACGCGGCGACCTTCCTGGTCGACAAGACGGTGTTCGACTGGTCGCCGGCTGCCGCCATCTGCGCGGCGCTTGGCTTTCTGGTTCTGTGCTGGGTGGTGTACGACATCATCTGCCGCAGCTTCGGCCAAAGGAAGAACGGCGACCTCATCGTTGCCGCCGGTGTGCTGGCTTTTGTGGTGGCGGCATCATGGCTGGCCTGCCAGCTATTTGCGGGGCGCGCAGCCTTCCTGCTGGTCGGCGCGATGCTCGCCACGACGATGAGCGCCAATGTGTTCTTCTGGATCATCCCCGGCCAGCGCAAGGTGGTGGCACAACTCAGGGCGGGACAGCCGGTGGACCCGATCCACGGCTGGCGCGCCAGGCAGCGCAGCGTGCACAACACCTATTTCACGCTGCCGGTGCTGGTTGCCATGCTGTCCAACCACTACGGCTGGCTGCACAGTGGCAAGCAGAACTGGCTCGTTCTGGTGCTGCTGATGCTGGCCGGGGCGCTGATCCGCCACAGCTTCGTGGCGCGCCACAAGGCGATGGTGCAGGGCCAGCGCGTGCCTTGGGAGCATGCGGCCTTCGGCACTGCGGTCTTGCTCGGCCTAGCGGTCTGGATGGCGCCGGCCCCTCCTTCGGCTCCGGCGCGGCCTGATGCGCTAGGGCCGGTGTCCTTCGAGGCGGTTCAGGCAGTGATCGAGCAGCGCTGCGTGATGTGCCACAACGCCGAACTGCGCAACAAGAACATCGCGCTGCATACGCCGCAGTTGATTCTTCAGCACGCGCAGGCGGTCTACCAGCAGGCGGCGGTTCTCAAGCTGATGCCGATGAACAACGCCACCTCGATCACCGAAGCCGAGCGCGCGCTCATCCGACGCTGGTTCGAGGGGGGCGCCACCCCTGAGGCCAATGGGTCGGCGGCCATGCACCGTTGAAAACAGCTACTTTTTCTCGAGTTCCGGCAAGAATACGGTCAGCAGACCGATGAGCGGAATGAAGGAGCAGATCTGGTAAACGGTGGCGATATCGCTCATGTCCGCAATCCAACCGAGCAGTGCGGCGCCCAGCCCGCCGATGCCAAATGACAATCCAAAGAACAAGCCGGCAACCAGGCCCACCCGACCCGGCATCAGGTCCTGGGCAAATACGATGATCGCTGAAAAGGAGGCTGCAGTGACAAGCCCTATCAGCACCGTCAGCACCGCGGTCCACTCCAGGCTCGCGTGTGGCAGCATCAGCGTAAACGGCGCGGCGCCCAAAATCGACAGCCAGATCACCTGCTTGCGGCCAATCCGGTCCGTCACCAAGCCGCCGAGCACCGTGCCGGCGGCAACCGAAAACAGGAACACAAAAAGATACATCTGCGCCGCCGATACCGTCATGCCGAACTTGTCGATCAGATAGAAGGTGTAGTAGCTATGGATGCTGCTGATGTAGAAACTCTTAGAAACCACCAAAATCATCAGGACGCCCACCGCGATGATCACCACCCTGGACGGCAGCCCCGGATGGCGTGCCGCAGCAGGATTCGATCGGGACGCAGTGGCGATGCGATGCGCACGGTACCAATTTCCTACCTGCCAGAGCACGGCCATCGCCATCAGGGCCAAGGCCGAAAACGAGGCCACGCTGGAGCGGCCAAAGGGGATGATGATCCATGCTGCCGCCAAGGGGCCCATCGCCTGCCCGGCACTGCCACCGACCTGAAAAATAGACTGCGCGAAACCGTGGCGACCACCCGAGGCCAGACGGGCAATGCGCGAGGACTCCGGATGGAAGATCGCCGAGCCAGTACCGACCAACGCAGCCGCGACCAACACCATCGCGTAATTCGGCGCTACCGCCAGCACCAGCAGTCCGAGCAGCGTGAAGCCCATCCCCACGGACAGCGCGCGCGGCATCGGATGCTTGTCGGTGTAATAGCCGACCAAGGGCTGCAACAGCGACGCCGTCAGCTGGAACATCAATGTGATGACGCCAATCTGGACATAGCTCAGCGAAAAGTCGCCTTTGAGTTGCGGATAGATCGCCAGGACCAACGATTGCATCATGTCGTTGATGAAGTGCGAGAAACTTAAGGCGCCGAGTACCCGAAAGCGTGCGCCGTCGGGCCGGTCGGCGGTCGGGCCTACCTGGATAGATGTGATGCCGTCGCGGGTGCTGCTGCTCATGGTGATCCTGTGCGAATAGGCTGGCACTGTAAGCCATCCGGCCACAAGGCCTGCGCCAGTCGGATCCAGCCGGTTTTGCGAGCGAGCCCCTGCTATAGTGACGCCGACCCCAGAACCGACGCCTGCCGAGACGCGGCGCGGTACCGACCCAGACCGTCGGATCGACCGGGAAGATCATTTCGACCGTGGTTGCTCCCTGGGTGGAGAACCAGCTGAAAAAGGCCATGGCGCAAAACTCGAACCTGCATGTCGCGCATCGCATCCGCTGCGCTGCCAAGTACCTTGCGATTGCGCTCGCAAGCTTCGCCGTTTTCTGCGGCAGCAGCCAATCGGAGACCCTGTTTCCGAGTCGGGTCATCCGCCTGATCGTTCCGGTGGCGCCAGGCGGCGGCGCAGACGCTGTGGCGCGCATGCTAAGCGAGAAGATGTCGCTATCCCTGGGTGCGCCGATCATCATCGAAAACAAGGCCGGGGCCTCCGGCTCGATAGCGGCCATGGAGGTGGCACGCGCAGCGCCCGACGGCTACACGCTCATGCAGTGTTATGTGGCGACCCACAGCACCAATCCCGCAGTTCTAAAAATAAAGTATGACCCGATAGCAGACTTCACGCCGGTGGGCATGATGGCCCAAACCGCCAACGTGCTGGTGGTGGGCGAGAGGGTCAAGGCAAAGAGCCTGCAGGAATTTTTGGCAATGGCCCGGTCGAAGCCGGGAGCACTGAGTTTTTCATCGGCGGGCTCCGGTTCTGCCACGCACCTGATCATGGAATACCTGGAAAACCAGGCCAAGGTGGATCTTGTACACGTGCCCTACAAAGGGGCTGCGCCCGCGATACAGGATCTGCTCGGCGCCCAGGTCGACGCGATGTTTCCCAGCCTCACCACCGCCCTGCCCCATATCAAGTCGGGCAGGTTGCGCGCGCTGGCGGTGGCCTCGGCCAGGCGCGATCCGCTATTGCCCGAGGTGCCGACGGTAGCCGAGCAGGGATTCGCCGGCTTCAGCGCCATCCAGTGGTGGGGCCTATGCGCACCGGCCAAGACGCCGGAGGCGGTCGTGGCCCGATTGAACAAGGCGCTCAACGATGCGCTGTCGCTGCCGGAGATCAAACTGCGGCTGCACGATATGGCCGCTGAGGCGATGCCTCTGAGCCCGGCGCAATTTGAGTCTTTCCTCAGGGTCGAAGTGGCGAAGTGGACGCAACTGGTACGCGATACCAACCTGCAGATCGAGCAGTGAAGCCTCCGACCCCAACCATGGCCTCACTCCAGCTTGATCTTGCTGGCCTTAATCATCTTTGACCACTGACCCAGGTCGGTGCTGATCTGCGCCGCAAACTCCTCCGGTGTGTTGCCGATGGCGTCCATCGCGTCGGCGCCAAGTCGATCCATGAATTCAGGCTTCTTCATGATGGCCAGCACGTCGTCATGAATCTTTTTTACCAGGTCCTTGGGAAGGTCTTGTGGACCCATCAGTCCGTACCAGGCTTCGATGCGAAACCCGGGCAAGGTTTCTGCAATCGCCGGCACCTGAGGCAGCGCCTTGGACCGGGTGGCGCTGGTGACGCCCAGCGCCTTGAGCTTTCCGCTCTTGGTCATTTGAATCGATGCGCTGATGCCGCCGAAGATCAGCGGCACATGGCCCGCCATCACATCATTGACTCCTTGCCCGAAGCCTTTGTAGGGGATGTGCGTGATGTTCAGATCGGCCATCGCCTTGACGGTTTCCATCGATAAGTGCTGCTGGCCACCCGCACCGGAGGACGCGTAGGTGATCTTGCCCGGCTGCTGCCTGGCCATCGCAATCAGGCCCTTGAGGTCATTGGCCGGAAAGCTGGGGGTGGCCAACATCACAAAGGGACCCGATGCGACGTTGATGATGGGCGTCAGGTCGCTCAGCGGGTTGTAGGGCGTCGCCAGCAGGTTGGGCGCTATCGTGACCGAGGCGTCCGCAGCGAACAAGAGCGTGTACCCATCCGGCGCTGCCTTGGCGACAAAATCGGTCCCGATCGTGCCGCTGGCGCCGGTCTTGTTTTCGACGATCACGCTCTGCTTCCACAGTCCGGAGAGTTCCTGCGCCAGCACACGGCCATAGATGTCGGGCGTGCCGCCGGGCGGAAATGTGACGATGATCTTGACCGGCTTATTGGGATAGGCCTGCGCCGATGCCAGCGGCGCAGCGGTCAGACACAGCGCGGCCACCAGCGCAGATCCGCCCATGATCCAGAGTCGATGCAGTCTCTTCATGCGATGTCTCTCCCGATGATGGCGCAAGTATAGGGAATGGCCAGAACGGCGACGGCGAATCCGCTGGCGGCGGGTCTTTGGCTCGGCCACCTGCGCCGAATGCGCCCGCCGCCTTTCTTGCATAATTTGGCCAGCCGTCCCGGCTTGACCGCCCTCCCCGCTCAGCAATTCGAAGGATTCTCATGGCCGCGACCGGCGTTTTGAAATTGCCCTGCCTGGAGGGTCGGGTGAGTACGCAGGAGGGGCGGGCCCGCGTCGACCTGGCGGCCTGCTAGCGCCTAGTCGCGCACTACGGTATGTCG